>DUQM01000088.1 GCA_012837825.1 Actinomycetota bacterium
ATATTAATAAACTATTTATTTACAATATTAATAATTATCTAATATAAAATAAAATTACTATCAAATACTATTTGCTAATTAATAAGAGGCAGTCTCTAAAATTTTGAGGGATCCGGTTATTGTTATGGCCCGGTTGAAGAAAAACCTGATTTGAGAAAGGCCTGATTGAAGCTATTAGCAGATTGAAGTTATGAAAAGAACTTGTTTATAACCCGGGCACAATTTGCTAAAGGAGTTTGACTAAAACCTGCTTACTGCTATACAGGGTGCCGGATTATACATCTCAGGGACAAAAAAATAAACCCTAAGTTATCTTTTACCATAGTCTTGCGACCTTAGGCTACTTAACATCTCAGGGTCCCTCTTTAAATATCACCGGATCGATTTTGAATTTTCTACTCTTACTTTCTTTCGTCCGCAAGCCTAGCTTCTTCTAAATCTTTCCTCCATTTGAAGAGGAGTTCAATATATCAAAGTTATTTGTTGTTGTCAATACATTTTCATAAATTTTTTAAAAATATTTCTAATTATTTAAAAATACTGCTAATTATTATTTTGCCCAGGCAAGCGATCTCTGGACAGCATTTTTCCAGCCGTCATAAAGCTCTTTTCTTTTTTCATCATCCATTGAAGGTTTGTAAACCTTATCTATCTCCCATTGTTTTTCCAGTTCTTCCATATCACTCCAGAATCCGACTCCCAGTCCTGCAAGATAAGCCGCTCCCAGAGCAGTCATCTCGGTTATTTTCGGACGCTCGATTGTAATGCCTAAAATATCCGACTGAAACTGCAGCAGGAAATCGCTTTTTGTTGCACCGCCGTCTACTCTCATTGACAGAATATCGATTGAGGAATCCGAAATCATGGCATATAAGGCATCGGCAGTCTGGTATGCTATAGCTTCTTCTGCGGCTCTGCAAATATGTTCCCTGTTAGTCCCCCGGGTAATTCCTACGATTATGCCTCTTGCATACATATCCCAGTAAGGAACACAAAGTCCCGTAAATGCCGGAACAAGATAGACATTTCCGGTATCTTCCACTTTTTCTGAAAGTATGTCGCATTCTCCGGCGTCTTTGATTATCTTTATTCCATCCCTCAGCCATTGTATGGTTGAACCCCCGTTAAATATTATTCCTTCAAATGCATAAGTAGCTTTTCCGTTTATGACCCATGCAAGGTCAGTCAGCAAACCGTTCTCTGATTTTATTGGTTTTTCTCCGATGTTCATCATTACTGCAAGAGCAGTTCCATAAGTATTTTTTGCCATGCCGGGGCGGAAGCACGCCTGTCCGAATAACGCAGCCTGCTGATCTCCTGCATCTCCTGCAATGGGGATTTCGACCCCCAGGATACTTTTATCAGTATAAGCCATTATCCCTGAACTGTCTTTAAGCTCCGGCAGAATATCTGCAGATATGTTAAAAAGCTTTAAAAGCTCATCATCCCACTTAAGGGTATTTATATTCAGTAAAAGTGTCCTTGAAGCATTTGAGTAATCCGTGACATGATACTTCCCTTTGCTCAGATTCCACATTATCCATGAATCAGAATTGCCGGCAAATATTCTGCCCTGCTTCACTTTTTCTTTAACACCTTCCACATTATCTATTATCCATTTTATTTTGGTGGCTGAAAAATAAGCATCTATTACAAGGCCGGTTTTTGCATTAATAAGTTCATTATACCCGGCCTCCTTAAGCGAACTGCAGTAGTCAGCGGTTCTCCGGCACTGCCATACAATCGCATTATATACAGGCTTTCCTGTCTCTTTGTCCCACAATATGACCGTTTCCCTCTGATTTGCAATGCCTATGGAAGCTATGTCTAAAACATCAATTCCTGATTTTTCAACTACTTCTTTCAGGCATTCAAGAATAGTATCTATATATTCATACGGGTCATGTTCTACCCATCCGGGATTGGGAAAGAACTGCTTCAACTCCCTGTGTGCGCATTGAAGAACTCTTCCGTGATAATCAAACAAAATGACTCTTGAGCCTGAAGTTCCCTGATCGATTGCCAGAATATACTTTTTTTTCATAATATCTCCTGTTTTAAGTATAAGTTTTAATATAATGATTTAAATATCTTGGCTTTAATATTCTGTTTCCAATATACTTTTTCAAGATTCTGCCAGATCATTTTGTAATTCAGTAACCTAGTTTAAGTATCATTTTTTTAAGCTGTTCATCAGGTTTTGCGCCCTCAATCATGATGCTTCTTAATGTATGCAAAAGAGGAAGTTCCTTTTCTATAAAGTCGTCTATCATCTCTTTTGTGGCAGACTGGGCAAGCCAGGGGATAACAAGCTTGAGAGCAAAATAGCCTTCTGCATATTCACCGTCTTTTGCCATCTGCCTGAAAGCTTCTTCCCCGGGTATTCCTTTTCCGATAAGTTCGCCGAACTTCCTGTTTCTTCCGGCTACTGATGTCACATGAAGATCTCCCACACCTGCAAGATCATGTATGGTTTCCTGACTGCAACCTGCGATGTTGATGACTTTGCTCATTTCCCTGATTGCCTGGTTAAAAAGAAATGAAAGAAGATTAAAGTACTTTCCTTCTTTTTCTTTTTTGTAAATACCGTCACAGACTCCTGCTGAAACCGCATAGATATTTTTAAGCATTGAGCATATTTCGGTTCCCTTCACATCATTATTCGGAAAAATCCTATAGTATTCAGTTGAAAAATCCGGGATTAATTTTTTTATTTTCTCATTTGAAATCCCATACATGGATGCAGTAGGCGTTCTTTCCGACAGGTCAAGTGCCCTTACCGGACCGCCGATTGAAGTCCAGTTAAAATCCCTGCCCGGAAATTTTGTGCCAAACATATCACGGGCAGCTTCGGTAGCCCGGCTTACTTTATTATTATATTCAACAAGACCTTTTGTAAGCTTGAAGAAATAATAATCTTTTTCAGGATTTAAGTTATCCAGAAGCAACTTGAAGACATTTACAAATCCTTCACTTGCAACCCCTATAAAAATGACATCCGATTCTTCCACGGCAGGTTTAATATCCTGCCAGTAATAAAGATTGACATTTTCAGGTAATGGTTTTTTAAGTCTGGGATGAAAGCCTTTGAGAGATGATTCAATTATTTCATCGTCAAGCCACGTCCCCCAGAGATTGACTTTGTTGCCATTATCGGATAAAGGAAAAGTTATGGCACTTCCCATATAGCCTGCACCAAGAACTGTTATGTTTTGCATAATGTTCTCCTTGTAGTTAATAATCAATATTTTTAAAGTAAAAACTTTTAGGTATTATTATAACAATAGAATGTATTTTATGTTAAAAATAAAATCAGGCATAATTAATAAAAATCAATATTTGGTTTAATATTTCTTATTTAATACAGCATTATATGAATTTTTTTATTTAATACAGATACGGAGGCCAGGGAAATGCTTTTAAAAAATAATCCCACAGAATCCAGGAGCTGGAAACAGCTGGAGAGCCACTTTCGCGAAATAAAAGAAGTGGCTTTAAAAGATTTGTTTGCAGAAGACAGCAAAAGATTTTCAAGATTTTCAATAAGGTTTGCAGATATTCTGCTTGATTATTCAAAAAACAAAATCAACGAAAAAACAGTTTCTCTTTTAACCGCTCTTGCTGAAGAACTTGGCCTGAAAGATGCAATAGACAAACTTTTTAACGGCGACAGAATAAATGAAACTGAAAAAAGACCGGTGCTTCATACCGCACTCAGAAACAGATCATGCTCTCCTGTTTTTGTGGATGGCAGAGATATAATGCCTGATATCCGTATGGTGCTTGAGAAAATGAAATCTTTTTCAAGCAGTATTATTTCAGGCAAATGGAAAGGATACAGCGGAAAGAGAATAAAGGATATAATAAACATAGGGATAGGCGGCTCTGATCTGGGGCCTGTCATGGTTACCGAAGCATTAAAACCTTATAAAGCCGGAGATATCAACACTCATTTCGTTTCAAATATTGACGGGACTCAGATAACTGAAACATTAAAGAAACTGGACAGTGAAACGGCGCTTTTTATGATTTCCTCAAAGACTTTTACCACACAGGAGACAATGACAAATGCACTTACCGCAAAAAAATGGTTCCTTGAAAACGTAAAAAATGAAGAATATGTAAAGAAACATTTCATAGCTATTTCCACAAACACAAAAGAGGTTGAAAAATTCGGCATAGACCCTGAAAATATGTTTGTTTTCTGGGATTGGGTCGGAGGCAGATATTCCCTGTGGTCGGCAATAGGTCTTTCGATTGCATGTTCTGTGGGTTTTGATAATTTTGCCGAACTGCTTGAAGGAGCCTTTGATATGGACAATCATTTCAGAAATGAGCCTTTCGATAAAAATATTCCTGTAATTCTTGCCCTTCTCGGAATTTGGTACAATAATTTTTTTGGAGCCCAGACTTATGCGGTTCTGCCTTATGATCAGTATCTTCATCGCTTTCCTGCTTACCTTCAGCAGGCAGACATGGAAAGCAATGGGAAAGGCGCTGATCGTAATGGCAGGGATGTCGCATATCAGACAGGTCCTGTCATCTGGGGAGAACCCGGCACAAACGGACAGCATGCTTTCTATCAGCTTATCCACCAGGGAACAAAAATGATACCCTGTGATTTTCTTGCTCCTGCAATAAGCCATAATCCTATTGACAGACATCATGACATTCTTCTTTCTAACTTTTTTGCGCAAACTGAGGCGCTTATGAATGGAAAAAGCAGCACGGATGTCCGTAAAGAGCTTGAGGCTTTAAATATTTCCGCTGAGGAAACTGACAGGATAATTCCCTTTAAGATTTTCAAAGGTGACAGGCCTACAAACTCCATATTATTTAAAAAACTGACTCCCCGGACTCTGGGAAGCCTGATTGCCATGTATGAGCACAAAATATTTGTCCAGGGTTTTATATGGAATATTTTTAGTTTTGATCAGTGGGGTGTTGAGCTTGGAAAGGTTCTTGCAAAAAAAATACTGCCGGAACTTGAAGGTAGAGAGACAATAAATTCTCATGACAGTTCTACCAACGGCTTAATTAATGCATTCAAGAAAATGAGAGAATAATTCAGATTATATTTTATTTCTTAAATTTATTTCTTAAAATTTTCCTTCAGGGAATGCAGGCTATCATTTATTTTTATATTAATTATTGATAATTTAAATTCAATACCGGATAGCATTAATGTTCTTCGGGTTTCTAAAATTATTCCGTAAACACAAGCTGTCTAATTAATTATTATATCTTCAAGCTTACGCTTGGGAACGTGATGGGTTTGCTGATCATCCCTGTAATATTTAATATCTCCGAATTTATCTATTTCGTCGATTACTACCTTTTCCCGGGGTTTCCCGACTGCCAGCACAAGACAGACTTCGTATCTGTCCGGAATATTAATAAGCGCAGACAATTTCTTCCTGTCCACATTGCCCAGCATGCAGCCGCCAAGACCTTTTTCCGCTGCTCCCAGTAAAATTGTCTGTGCAGCTATGCCCTCGTCCTGAACAAGCCCCTGCCCTGCCTTTGTATCTCTGAGCATGACTATAAAAGCGGAAGGCTTTTCTCCCTCGGGAGGGCTTATCCATCCTTTAAAGTATCCTGCCCAGACAAGGGTGCTGTTTATTTTATTATTTGTATCTTCATCATTAGACAAATAATATCTTAGTACCTGTCTGTTGGAGCCTGAAGCTGTAAGCCTTGCAAGATTCACAAGTTCAGCCAGTGTTTCCCTTTTTATTTTTTCATTCTGGAAAAAACGTCTGTATGATCTGTTTTTGATGACCAGTTCTTTCAGCATTCTTATTCTCCGTTCACAAATATTTAAACCATATAAATTCTCATAAGCTTTTTAATGCCCGCCACAATTATCGCCGGCCTTGCAGCTGCATCAGTAAACATAAGTTTGTTTTCAGAAAATTTCAGAATTCCTTCGACATCACTTTTATAACTTAAAAAATCAGGTGACTGCTTTTCTGCAGAAGAATGAAAAACCGGGCAGAATCAGGAATAATATACAGATAGTTAAATTCCCCTTACCGGCATTGCTTCCAGGCAAAAACCTCTTTTTAAAGATTCATTATTCCTTTTATTTCAGAATCATATATAGGGGTTCCCCCATGTTTTGAGGTAACCCATGAAGCCAGCTTGTTTGCTCTTGTGTTTATTACATCAATAGGTTCTTCATTAAGATAACCTATTATCATGCCCGCCGTGAAAGCATCTCCTGCTCCCACCCTGTCAGCCAGCTTATAGGGAAATGAAGGGCTGTGAAAAGAAGTCTGGCCGTCAATCAAGGTGCTTCCGTCTTCTCCTTTTGTAAGACAGATTAATTTTAAATCATAGCCGTCAATAAGATATCTGCATAAATCTTCTTCATTATATTTTGAATTTATATTTAGCAAATCCCCTACAATCTTAATTTCATCGGCATTAAGCTTTACAATATCTGCAAGTTTTAATGAATCAGCAATTATGCCTTTGTTATAAAAAGACTGTCTCAGGTTGATATCATAAATTTTGATGGTGTCTCTTTTAGCTTTTTCAAGCAGGGTTATTATGGTATTTCTGGAAATCCTGCTTCGCTGTGCAAGAGTTCCGAAACAAATAGCGTCAGTGGTTTCAAGAAGAGCATCAAACTTATTGTCCCATTGAATAAAATCCCATGCAACATCTTCTTTAATAATGTAGTTTGGCTGATTATCTGAGGCTATGTGGACTTCAACTACTCCTGTTTCCTTATCCCCGTCAATTTGAACATAATCAGTAGCAAGTCCCAGACTTATCAGCTGCTCTATGATTTCCCTGCCATATTCATCATTGCCTATTCTGCTGACAATGACTCCTTCGTGGCCAAGTGCTGAAACATGATAAGCAAAATTTGTAGGGGCTCCTCCCAGTTTTTTGCCGCTTGGGAACATATCCCACAATATTTCCCCCACTCCCAAGACTTTAAATATTTTTTTCATAATCCTTTTAAAATATTTTTGTTAATTCTGAAATAATTTGATTTAAAATATTTTATATTATACAACAATATTTCTAAATGGGGAAAAGAGGAACATATAATTTACCCGCTTCCGAAAAGAGGAAGATCCCTGCTTTTAAAATGATTTATATCGGGAAAATACGGAGAGCTCCATACAAAAATTTTAAATGCCTATGTTTCTTTTCTTCTGCTTTTTGCAATATTAGTTATGATTATTGCTGCAAGTATGAGCAGGCCGCCAATCCAGAACAACCATGAGAATCTTTCATTAAGGATTATAAGCGAAAGGATTACGCCGAAAACCGGTGTAAGATACATGTATATTGAGATCTGGGAAACCGGAAATCTTTTAAGGCATACAAACCATAGAGGATAAGAGATGCCTATCATGCTTATTCCCAGAAATAAGGTTAGAAGGTTTATCTGCCATCCTGCCACTACAACTTCTGCAAAACCGACCGTGAAAACAGTCAATATGACCTGCAGGACTGCACCAAAGAATAATGCAAGAGTTGTTATTATCAACGGGTCGTTTGAACTGAGAACTTTTTTACCAATTACAGAATAAAGAGCTGTTGAAAGAGCTGCAAGAAGCGAAAATGATATGCCTAAAAAATCTATCCTGCCTGTGCTTCCAAGAGAAAACCCCCTGTTAAAAGTAACAAGAAGCACTCCAGCTGCAGCAAGTATTATTCCAAAAATTGTCATAAGCTTTATCTTTTCTTTAAGAAAAATAGCAGAAAGAATAGCAATAAATACTACATTGTTTGATATCAGGACTGCGTTTATGGAAGCAGGTATTCGTGAAAGAGCGCTGAATGTAAGTATCTGATATACAAAGAATCCCAAAACACCAAGCACAAAAGACATGGATATATCCCGAAAAGAAAGTCTGAACAGTTGTTTAACCCGGCCTGTAAAAAGAAGGTAAATAAATATTGTCAAAAATCCTGTTACCAGAGTAATGGCAGAAAGCTGGAATGGATGAAGCTTCTGTGTAATTATCCTCCCAAGAGGATGTCCTATAGCCCAAAAAAAAGTAACAATAAGCATTAAAAAATACTCGATGCGGATTGCATTTTTTTTATCTGCCATTAAATATCTTTCTTCTTTTTTTAAAAATTATACAACGAGACGCATAATCTGACACTAATATTTTAATTTTAAATAACACTTATGCAATATTGACAGATTATATCTCTCCTACCTGAACAGTAGGGATATGGGGAGATGGTCGGAGGCTCTGCTGTATGTTACCATCAGGTCTGATATCCTGATATCCGGTGTTGCCCATATATAATCTATTCTGCCATAAGGTTTATAATATATCCATGTAAGTTCATCCTGCTTTCCAAGTGCAAGCTGGGTATCTGTAAGACCGGCCTCTTCCATTATCTGAATTTCCCTGTCTCCTGTAACAGCGTTAAAATCACCGCAGATTATGGTTCTTTCTTTTCCTCCCCACTCTTTCAGCAATGCATCTACCTGTGCCTGTCTTTTCCGGCTGTCTTTTCCGACATGATGAAGGTGGGTGCTCATGATATTTATATTTTCAATCTCCATATCCGAAAGATCTGCTTCTGTAAAAATAAAACTCCTTCTCAGGGGAGCATTCTCCCTCGGTAAAAATCCGCTTTTAATCACTGTCAGGGGATATCTGCTCAGAATTGCATTCCCCCAGATAAGGTCTGATGCAGGCATAAAAACCCTGTATTCCATGCCTAATCTGTCTGCAAGCCACAGATAATTGTCACAGGAACCGTTTATAAGCCAGCCTCGCGATACTTCATTAAGGCATACAATATCTGCACCATTCTGCTCAATTACGCGGGCGATGCTCTCCAGATCAAGATACCCGTCAATATTAAATCCCTGATGAATATTGTAATGCATAATTCTTACAGAATCTCTCTGAATGCCTGTTTCCGGCTTATTTTCGGCAGAAATGGAAAGAACCATGGGGAATATGAAAAGCAGAAACATTATCAGTACTGAAACATATTTATAATAATCAGCCCTGAGTGACTGCAGCTTTTCATAAAAATTTATTCTCCGCCCTGTCCGGCTTCCACCGGAGGATTCTTTTTTAAGAGATGCTCCCGGAGATACAGAAATTATCGAAGCAACAGCAATAATCAGTGCCGATGCAACGGGTATCATCCAGCTTTTCAGAGGGAGATTGATATCATATGTCCCGTAATAGACAAAAGCAAAAATAAACAGCAGTATCCCGCTGGCCGCCAGGGCAGAGCTGTTCTTCCATGGCACTTTCCGAAAGGAGCGTGATACCGCCTTATTAAAAAGAAGAAGCATAAGCCACCACCCGGAAATATTGCCGAAAATAACCTGAAGCACATATAATATGCCGCCGGTTTCAGGCCAGAAAGACAAAGTAAAAACCAGAGCTGCAATTATTGTTAAGATAATCCTTATTCTTTTTACCTTGATAATATAAACAAAGAGAAGTGCCAGAAAATCTGAAAGAATTATAATGCTTAAGGAATGACGAGTTATCAAACCTGCACGGGCATTCAGCGCAGCTATATTTTGAAACTGATAAAGCTGTAAAAATATAAACGGCATTAAAAAAATCAGTGAATAGAAAACAGCTCCCGAACCATCGCTGAATTCCGATTCAGTTCTTAAATCATTACCTGCAATAATTGCAAGGACTATCTGTGCAGCAATGATCAAAAGTAGAAAAAATATTACCCAATTATCTCCCCTCCACATCATATCCCATGTCCCGAAAAGACCGCTGATGGCAGTGTTTATGGCAAAACCCAGGGAAACCGCAGGGAAAAAAGTGAAAAACAGTTTGATTTTTCTTTGCTGGACAAGTGAAATAAAGAAAATAATGACTGCAATCCATATTGCTGTTCCCAGAGCAGAAATAAAAAGAGATATAGGTCCTTTTCTGTTTGTCTGGATTATAAATCTTGCAATACAAAGAGCAAAAATCAGCATAAGGAATAATTTTCTTTTTTCTATAAATTTAAATAAAAAACCCGCCGGAAAAACAATGGCAAAAGCAGCAAAAGCATATATCGCAACATGGTACAGACTGACTGCAGGCCTTTCACGGAAGAAATTTACAAGAAGAGAGAAAAAGGAACTCATCGTCTGAAGACCAAAAACCGTACTGATAATTATCAGGATAAAATATGCCCGGGAGATCTTTCTCTGATAATTGCTGTTTGTATATCCGTAATAATTATTTCCAAACATATAATATCGGTATTTTTAATATTTTTAGTATCTTTATATTTTAATTCTGTTTAATGAACGGAATTTAAGATAACCGGAATTTATATCATTTACAAATTTATTGCCAATATATAAGATTATATAGGAATTATATCATTTATATTGAGCTTTTGAATTTTATTTGAGAAATGTTGAAAACACTTGATAAAATCAAACTTGAAATCCCGACATCAATAGGTGCTGAATTTCTGACAAAACTTTTGGGTGGAAGACTGAATCCTCATATAGAAAAACTGCTATCTGAAAGGAGACCGGTCTGCATTGACAATATTGAGCCAAAAGCCGTTTATTCAGATTTTGAAATTGAAAGAATCAAAGGAGATAATGTTTATTTTAAATCAGGAAATGTCTTTAAGGGGCCGAATATATCAAAAATACTTAAAGGCTCCAGGACGGCTATTATCTTTATGACAACTCTCGGAAACAGGATAGACGATATAATAAAAAACATAAGTGACAGCGGGGACCTGCTTGCTACAATAGTCATGGATGCAGTGACTACTGAATTACTTGCAGTTTTGGGGAGCCATGTCGCTGAGATAATAAAGAAAGACGGGATCAGGAAAGAAGGATGGGGTTCGACCTGCAATTATTCCCCGGGACAGTATAAGTGGACTATAGAAGAGCAGTCGGAAATATTTTCAATGATAGATGGCGGCAAAATAGGAGTACGGCTAAACGAAAACTACCTTATGATCCCTTTCAAATCATCTTCAGGTGTATATGGATTCGGACCGGCAGATGAAATAGATAAAACAAGAGTTGCCTGTGATATCTGCCCCAGAAAAGACTGCATAGGAAGAAGATAATATAAAATTCCGGAATTTATGTGAATGCTAATCCTGGTTTCCCTTGTCTGAAAGCTCTGTCATCTTAAGAAACTTGCCTGTATCAAATGTTCCTTCCGTAATTTTCCGCATAATTGCAAATTTAATTAAAGTTCTTTTAATTATATAAATATGTTTAACTGTATACTAATTATGATTAAATTTTAATTTTATAATCACCGGAATACTGACAGTCCGGCATACAGGCACAAGGAAAATGAATTTTAATAACAGCAATCATGAAGCATATATTAACAGCAATAGGAAAAGAACCGGATCATACGTCTCTATTGTCTCCTGGAATGTAAATGGTCTTAGAGCAATTTTTCGAAAAGGCTTTGATGATTTCATAAGAAAAAACAGTTTTGACATAATCTGTCTCCAGGAAACCAAAATCCAGGAAGATAAAATCCCGGATGAATTAAAAAATGTCGGCGGATATAATCTTTATCTTTCTTCAGCAACCAGACCCGGATACAGCGGGGTCGGGATTTATTCAAAAATCAGGCCGGAAGAATATGGGACCGGCTTTGACGATGAGGGACGCATAATTTGGCACCATTACAAAGATTTTATGATCTTTAACACTTACATGCCCAATGGAGGAAGAGAAAAGAAAAGACTTCCATATAAACTTGAATTCTATGACAGATTTTTACTGCATATCGAAAACCTTTTAAAGGAAAACAGGAATATAATTATTACAGGAGATATTAATACCGCACACAAACCTATAGACCTTGCCAGACCAAAGCAAAACGAAAAAAATACGGGTTTCCTTCCTGAAGAAAGAGCATGGATAGACAGGTTGATATCAGCCGGCTTTATAGATGCTTTCAGAATGTTTAATAATGAGCCCGGAAATTATACATGGTGGGATTACAAGACAAAATCAAGAGAAAGAAATGTGGGTTGGAGACTGGATTATTTTTTTGTCAGCAAAGATATGGCAAAAAGTATAAAAAATTGCAGAATAATGTCTGATGTAATGGGCTCAGACCATTGCCCTGTTGTCCTTGAATTATCCTTATGAATTTACTGAATCTATAATTCTGAATATATAATTTAATAAAATAATATTCAGGCTGATATCAACAGCATTTTATAAAATGCTGTTTTGTCCGGGAACATTAGCAGGGTTTTAAAACCTTTGTTTATTATTTTTCAATACTTCATGTCAGTTTTTTTCAATACTCCACGTCAGCTTTGAAGACGCAGGCTTATCAAGAATAACGGTAACTTTTCCCGGATGAAGCTGTATTGCGCTTGCAGTTACTTTTGATGTTATATATCCTTCTAAAGCTTCTGCCACAATGCCTGCTTTATTTATCCCATTTACAATCATTAATGCATGTTTTGCCTCAAGAATGGTTCCTACACCCATTGTTATTGCAAAATGCGGCATATCTTCTTTTTTAACTTTTGCTTTACTGTAAAAACTATTAAAGTTGTCTTCCAGAGTTTGTCTGCTTAATGCCTGTACCCTTGTTCTTGAAGCAAGAGATGAACCGGGCTCATTAAAAGCCCAATGCCCGTCTCCCCCTATTCCCAGCAACTGTATATCTATCCCGCCGCACCTTTTTATTTCAGATTCGTACCATAAGCAAAAATTTTCAGGTTCTTTTGTCAAACCGTCCGGCACATATATGTTTTCCTTTTTTAAATTTACATGCTTAAACAGTTCTTCATACATAAATCTTGCATAGCTCTGGTCGGTTTCATAAGGTTTGGACATTTCCATTCCTATGCCAAGATATTCATCAAGGTTAAAAGTCTTTACATCCGAAAAGTCAAGATTTTCTTCCTTATGCATTCTGGCTAGTTCTTTGTACGTTCCTATGGGAGTGCTGCCTGTTGCAAGACCAATAACGCAATCAGGTTTTGCCCTTATCATGTCTGCAATGATATCTGCAGCAGCTTTGCTCATTTTCTCATAATCATCTTCGATTATAATTCTCATGAATTTACTCCAATCAATTTATTAATTTTGTACCTGAATTTTATTTATTTGCTAATATTTTTATATATTGTATATGATAAAATAAAAATATTAAAAGAAAAATCATTGCCATATTTTATAGGAAATATAAGCAGGTATGGGGAAAACAGATATAAGAATAGTAGGAATAGGCGGAGGAACAGGTTTATCTAACCTACTTGGAGGAATAAAACTATATACAAGCAATATAACCGCAATAGTAACTGTAACGGATGACGGCGGAAGTTCCGGTCGGCTTAGAGAATATTTTAATATGCCTCCTCCCGGAGATATAAGAAATTGTATTGTTTCCCTTGCCAAGTCAGATTCACTTCTCTCTGAACTTTTTCAATACAGGTTCAGGGGCAAATCTGACTTATCGGGTCACCCTTTTGGAAACCTTTTTATTGCAGCAATGACAAATATTACAGGAAGTTTCTCAAAAGGTATTCTGGAAGCCAGCAGAATTTTATCAATAAAAGGCAAGGTTCTGCCTTCAACATTGGAAAATGTTGTTCTGGGTGCCAGATTTGACGATGATAAAAAAGTGCTTGGACAGACAACAATAACAGATTACCCGGGTACTATCAGGGAAGTTTTTCTTGAGCCTTCAAATCCTCCTGCTTATACAGGGGTTTTAAAAGCCTGTAAAGAAGCAGACATAATTGCTCTGGGACCGGGCAGTTTGTTTTCAAGTATAATTCCGAACCTGCTCGTAAAAAACGTAGCAAAAACAATAAGCAAATCAAAAGCAAAAAAAATATATATCTGTAATATAATGACCCAGCCGGGAGAAACAGACAATTTTACCGTTAAGGATCATGTTTATGAAATTGAAAGATATCTTAAATGCAATATTGACTACCTTATAGTAAACTCCGGCTTTATCCCCAAAGAAACCGCTATAAGATATGCGGAAAAAAATTCCTACGTTGTTTTTGATGACACCGATAAATTGCCCGACAGAATTAATATTATCAGGGAAAATGTCTCATTAAATGACATATTTGTAAGACATGACCCGGAAAAGACTGCAAAAATAATATTCGACCGGGTTAAGATTTAGTTAAGACCCGGTAAGTATGATTTGAAGCCAAATTATACGTCTCAAATATAAACTTGACAAAAATTTTTAAACAATATAATGTTAGCCATGCTTAACTTTTATTAAAATTTTTTATCGGCCTTTTATGAGTTTTAAAAATTAATTTCGGTAAAAAGAGCTAATATTTTCTATGATAAGAAAGGAATATATTTAGAAAGGAATATATTTGAATAATTCAAATTCTTTAAGCCCCTCATTAGAAGATTATCTGGAAATAATGTTAGATATTCAAGATAGCAAGAAAATAATAAAAGTTTCTGATGTGGCAAACAGGCTGAAAATTTCAAAAGCAAGCGTTACTCAGGCAATAACAAAACTAAAGAAACTTGGTCTGGCTAACCAGGAGAGCTACAGCCCCGTTACTTTGACACACGCAGGAATAGAAGCAGCTAAAAAGATAAGGGATAAACACAAAATTTTAAAAAAATTTCTTACTGAAATTCTGGATATTGACAATAAGATTGCAGAAAAAGATGCATGCCTCATGGAACATATTTTAAGCATAACAACAATAAATAAAATATCGGAGCTTATAGAAAAAGCCGAAGAGCTAAATGACAATAATTATGTTGGAAAAGTAAATATAAGCACCAGAGACAAAGAAATTATTGATACCATAAAAATAAAAAGATTGGATGAGCTGAAAAAAGGCAGTAAGGGGACAATCATTAAGATTGGTAATAAAAGTACCGTTAAAAAAAGATTTGCCGAAATGGGCATAGTAAATAATAGCAATATAGAAATTCTTGGTACTGCCCCGCTTGGAGATCCTATGGAAGTGCTGATTAAAGGATATAAGCTAACCCTTAGAAAATCCGAAGCATCTGATATATTTGTAAGGGAGGAAAATAAATAATGCTTTTTGGAAAGTATATTTTTTTATATATAAAGTTAAGTGCACCTAACTTTTTAAAACATAAAACAATATAAGGAGTAGTAATGTTTTTAAACGAAATCAAACCTAAAAACAAATGCAGAATCATAAATATTGTCGGAAATGACAGAGTATGCACAAGACTGCTTGACATGGGTTGCATGAGGGGTGAAGAAATAGAAGTAATAAGAGTAGCCCCGCTTGGAGATCCGATTGACATCAAAATCAAGGGCTATCATCTGTCTTTAAGAAAGGAAGAAGCAAAAAACATAGAAGTTGAGTCAATTTAAAACATAAATAAATTAATTTTAAATAATCAGCATTACTGGAGGAAATGTGAAACAAAAAGAGATAACTATCGCACTTGCCGGAAATCCTAATTCCGGTAAAACGACAATTTTTAATAACATAACAGGGTCCAGGCAGCATGTAGGCAACTATCCCGGTGTTACTGTAGAAAAAAAATATGGAAATGTCAGCTATAAGGGTTATAAGATAAATGTGATAGACCTGCCGGGAACCTATAGCCTGACAGCCTATTCAGAAGATGAATTGGTTGCAAGAAACTACATAATCAATGAAACCCCTGATATGATAGTTGACATTATAGACGCATCCAATCTTGAAAGAAATCTGTATCTTTATGTTCAGCTTATGGAGCTTGGCATTCCGCTTGTTCTGGCTTTTAATATGTCCGATGTGGCAAAAGCAAGTGGAAAGGTTTTTGACATCGATTTATTATCCAGACTATTGGCTTCTCCTATAGTTAAGACGGTGGGACATAAAAATATCGGAACAAAAGAAATTCTGGATGCTGTAATCAGCCATATGGAAAATAAAAACAGGAAAAAGATAGGGATAAAATATGGTGAAGAAATAGAGAGTGAGCTATATAAATTATCCGGCTTTATCGAAGAAAAAAATAATGATGCACAAAATCCGGGCTCGAGATGGATTGCGCTAAAAATGCTTGAGCAGGACAGTGAGGTTGCGGAAAAAGTAAAAAGAGAAACCGGAGAATCCTATTCTGAAATCGAAAAAGAAGTAAATCAATCAATTAAGCATTTAAAAAAAATATTAAATGATAATCCTTCAACTGTAATTGCAAATGCAAGATACAGTTTCATAAAAGGAGCCTTGGCAAAAACTTACCGGGAAAGTGAAAAAGAAAAAATTTCTGCAAGCGACAAAATCGACAAGGTGCTTACAAACAGATTAGCGGGCTTGCCGATTTTTGCTTTACTTATGTGGGCAATGTTTCAGTTCGTATTTAAAGTCGGTGCATATCCTATGGACTGGATTGAAATGGGGTTTTCCAAATTAGCTGACCTGGTTTCAGGTGTTATGCCTGATGGATTATTACAGTCGCTGATAGTAGATGGTATAATCGGTGGAGTCGGCGGAGTAGTAGTTTTTACCCCTAATATAATATTATTATTCTTATGCATTGCCATTCTGGAAGACAGCGGTTATATGGCAAGAGTGGCTTTCATAATGGACCAGCTTATGCACAGAATAGGTCTTCACGGAAAATCTTTCATCCCCATGCTTATCGGTTTTGGATGCACAATACCGGCATACATGGGTTCAAGGATACTTGAAGACAAAAAAGACAGGCTTGTAACGATGCATGTAAATACTTTTATGAGTTGCGGAGCAAGACTTCCAATATATATTCTCCTTGTCGGGGCATTCTTCCCCAGAATAGCCGGTAATGTCATTTTTTCTATTTATGTGATAGGAATAGTCGTAGCCATATTAATGGCAAAACTACTCAGAGTTACACGTTTCAAAGGAGAGCCGGCTCCCTTTGTAATGGAATTACCTCCCTATAGATTTCCGACTTTCAAAAGCGTACTGCTTCATACATGGGAAAGAACATGGCTGTATCTTAAAAAAGCAGGAACAATAATACTTGCCATATCCATACTGATGTGGGCACTGTTTACATTTCCTATAATAGGAGACAATTACTCCAAGGACTATAATGCAGAAATAGCATCCGTGGAACAGTCTTTTGAGTCAAATGAGATAACGGAAGATGAATATCAGGAAAAAATAACAGCAATAGAGGCTATGAAAAGTTCGGAACAGCTTTCTTACTCTGCAGCAGGCCGAATAGGGCGCTTCATTGAACCTGTTTTCAAACCTCTTGGCTTTGACTGGAAACTGGCCGTAGCATCCATTTCAGGAATAGCTGCCAAAGAAGTAGTCGTATCAACAATGGGAACACTCTACAGCATTCAGGAAGCGGATGAAGAATCTGAATCTTTAAAAAACAATATTACAAATGAGTATAGCCCGCTGGTCGGCTATAATTTTATGCTGTTCTCCCTTCTTTATTTTCCATGCATGGCAGGCATGGCTGTATTCAGAAGAGAAGCAGGATGGAAGGAAATGTGGTTCCAGATAGGATTTACATTGCTTCTTGCCTGGGTCGTTTCGTTTCTCGTATTCCAGATAGGAAGAATGTTTATATAAAAAAAGATGCATGTAAGGTGTTTTTGGTATTTTCAGGGATTAACAGAACAGGTTGAACATAGCCGGTACCCTTAACCATGAAAGAGTGAAAAAGAAAATAAGGTAAAATTATGAATACATTACAAGGTGTAGCTGATACATTATTTATTCCTTTGGAAGCGCGTATTTTTGTATCAAAAAATTACCCGGAATATTTTTTTGATGAAAAAGCTTTATCGCTGGAAAAATATATCCCCGGCGACAGTATGCGGGAAAAATCCTCTGAATACTCATTCATGGCTTCTGTTGCCAGATATTATAATATTGATAAAATGACAAAAGCATTTTGCTTAAAGCACAAACAATGCAATATTGTCAATCTTGGAGCAGGACTTGAGACTGGATATTACCGCCTGAATGAACAAAATGCCATATTCTATGAAGTTGACCTGCCTGAAGTAATCTCCACCAGACGTTCAGTGCTGGGCGAACATTCAAATGATATACTGCTTGAGGGAGATATTTTTGATCTTATTTGGACTGATTATATTGACAAAGCAATACCCACTTTGGTTATTGCTTCCGGTGTTTTTCAGTATTTTGCCGGGGATAAGATCATTCAGTTTATTCTCAACCTCAAAAATATCTTTAATGGAGCCGAGCTGATATTTGACGCTGTTAATGAAGCAGGCATTAAATATGCGAATAAGTATGTTAAGAAAACCGGAAATACAGACGCCTTAATGCATTTTTATGTTAATGACAGTGTCGAGTTTGCCAGAAAAACTGCTACAACACTGATTGAGGAGCGAATGTTTTTTACAGATGCAAGAAGAATGCTCGCAAAGAAGTTATCCATTTACACTCGTATTTTCATGAAGGTCGTTGATGATAAAAAGAGGATTATTTTATTGCATCTTAAAATGTCTTAAATTCTGCACTATTATGCCGGCACAAAACTGCATTCTGAGAAATAAACCCCGATAAGCAATTTTTCCATATAGCCTTGACAAATTTCTTTAAAAATATAAAGTTAAGCAATCTTAACTTAATGGAGGTTATAAATTGGATATTGCCGAAAAAGAAAAAATGCTTACCGTCGCTCTTGTTGGTAATCCAAACTCAGGTAAAACCGTTATATTTAATAACCTTACCGGCTCAAGGCAACATGTCGGAAACTGGCCGGGGGTAACTGTAGAAAAAAAAGAGGGGATTCTTTCTTACAATAAAAAACAGATAAAAGTAATTGATCTGCCCGGCATCTATGGTCTTGATGCCCAGTCTGAAGATGAAATAATTTCCAGAGATTATCTATTATTCAATAAGCCGGATGTTGTCATAAATATTATAGATTCAGGCAATCTTGAGCGCAATCTTTATCTTACCACACAGCTTCTGGAAATGGGTTTAAATGTAATAATTGCGCTTAATATGATTGATGAATGCAAGACAAAAAAAATTGATATCAATATCGGGAAAGTCAGTAAAAAGCTTAAAGTTCCTGTTGTTGCAACAATTGCCACCAAAAGAACCGGCATGAGAGAATTGCTGCAAAAAGTGGAAGAACATATAGACAACAGTTCCGTGCATACGCTTAAAATTAAATATTGCCCCGAAATAAATAACAGCCTTGACTGCCTGGAAACCATGATTAAAGATTATATGCAAGATACTTATTCTTTTCCTGCAAGATGGGTTGCCGTCAAGTTAATGGAAGGTGACTTCAAAACTGTAAACCAGATAATAAAAACTCCACCGGCAATAGTTATAAACAAGAGAAATGAAATGATAGAGGAAATTGAAAATTCTTATGGCGAAGATGTTTTTTTCCTGATGGCAGATAGCAGGTATGATTTTATTAAAAAATTAATTAAAGCTTCAGTAACTTATAAAGATAAATTAAAAAATAATGTCTCGTTTTCTGACAAGCTCGATAAAATAGTTACGCATAAAATTCTTGGGATTCCCATCTTCCTGCTTGTGATGTTTGGAATATTCGCATTAACGTTCAGGATTGGTGACCCATTGGCAGAGTTGCTAAAAACTTTTTTGGAATGGTTCAGTGAAGCTGCAACAACATTTTTAATGAATATAGGAACCCATCCTCTGATTGTTTCTTTGATTACGGATGGCATAATCGGCGGATTAGGTTCAGTTCTTGTCTTTCTGCCTAATATCCTTTTATTGTTTCTGGCAATTTCATTATTGGAAGATAGCGGATATATGGCAAGAGCAGCATATGTGATTGACAGGTTTATGCATATTCTGGGACTCCACGGAAAAGCATTTATTCCGCTTCTTATCGGATTTGGATGTAATGTGCCCGGAGTAATGGCAACAAGGACTCTTGAAAATAGAAATGACAGACTAACAACCATTTTAATAAGCCCATTGATGTCGTGTTCGGCAAAACTTCCAATTTATATATTATTTGCCAATGTATTTTTTAAAAGTTATCAGACATTGATAGTTTTTTCTTTATATGTTTTGGGGATAATTCTGGCAATTTTTATGGCATTTATTTTAAAACGCTTTGTTCTTAAAAGTGAAAAATCCTTCTTTATAATGGAGCTTCCGCCTTACAGAATCCCTACATTGAAAAGTACTTTCCTGCATATGTGGAGAAAAAGCAGCTCTTTTATTAAAAAAGCCGGAACGATAATAATAACGGCGGTAATTATTATTTGGGCTTTATCAAACTTGCCTATAGGAGTCGAGTATGGAAGCAAGGATAGCTTGCTTGGTCAGATAGGTTCGTTTGTTGCACCTGTATTAAGACCGGCAGGGTTCGGTACCTGGGAAGCTTCAGCAGCTCTAATCTTTGGCATTGTTGCGAAAGAAGCAGTTATTGGTTCTCTTGGGGTTATCTATGGTGTAGATAAAGCAGGTCTTGGCAATGCAATTTCACGGCACTGGACACCGCTTTCTGCTTACTCATTTATGATTATGACATTACTGTATATCCCCTGCATTGCAGTAATAGGAGTAATAAGAAGGGAGACGAATTCATGGGGATGGACTTTTTTTTCTATAGCTTATAGTCTTGTACTGGGATGGGGAATTTCCGTCTTGTTTTATCAGATAGCACATTTATTTGCTGACTGAAACGGGAAATAAACAATTCCTTCTATGAAAACTTGTTAGCTTCTTTATTGTCAATATTAATAAAATTTTTTATAGCATCTTTTTCGAGGGAAAAATGTATAAAGAATCAAATTTTAAAACATTAATTATTTTAATACTTGTAATTTGTCTGGCTTTGTCTTTTTTGATGCTGCCCGGGTGCGGCAAAGAAAATAAAAGGACTTTTGAAGAATGGGAAAAAATTGCAGAAGAAAGAATCAAAGCATCGGAAAAAGACGCCCAGTATAAAGGGAAAGTTCTGGAAATCATATCGGATAAAGTAGAAGAACCCGGAAGCGGATTTTCTACAAGAACTCAGGTTTTAAAAGTACTTATTACAAGCGGGCCTTTCAGCGGCGAAATCATTGAAGTCGAGAATTCCTCTGACACAAGCAGCGCATATAATATTACTGTAAAAAAAGGTCAGGGCATTTTTTTCTCCCCGGAGTTTGACAATGAAGGGATTATATCGAAAGCATATGTAACAGAACTTGTGAGGGATAACTATCTCGTCATAATAATCATATTATTTATTGCCATATTGATACTCGTGGGACGCTTAAAAGGAGTCAGGTCTGCAATAGCTCTGGCATTAACCATATCGGCTGTTTTTTTCATTATAATTCCTTTGATTTTAAAAGGAGCAAGTCCTGTTGCCATATCTGTTATAACAGGGATAGCAATAATCTTTATAACCCTTTTTATCATTAGCGGAATAAATAAAAAGACATTTGCGGCTATTATAGGGACTTCTTCGGGTATCCTCATTGCAGGAATTATTGCTTTGATTTTTGGAAGCCTTGCCAGTCTTACAGGGTTTTCAAGCGAAGAAGCTGTAATGCTGATGTATATACCACAGGGAATAGATTTTGATTTTAAAGGACTTTTGTTCGCAGGGATAATACTTGCTTCACTTGGTGCCGTTATGGATATCGGCATGTCTATCTCGTCTGCCATGTTTGAAATTGTTAAAACAGACCCACATATAAGTAAAAAAGACCTGATTTCTTCCGGACTGAATATAGGAAGAGACATAATAGGAACTATGTCCAATACATTGATTCTGGTATATGTCGGAAGCTCTCTGCCGCTCATACTTTTATTTATAGCCTATAAAATCCCTTTCATAGATATTATAAATAAGGATATGATAGCAACTGAGATAATACAGGCTCTTTCAGGAAGCATAGGTCTTATTCTCACAATACCAATAACTGCTGTAGCTTCTGCATATTTTTATAAACTTGGCAATCCTGTTTCACGCAGGCGCAAAATAAAACAGTAGTGTATAATCAGGAAATAATATATGAAAAAAAATAAAATTCCGGAATTTAAACCCGTAAACAAAAAAGGTTACTTTTTATTAAAAATATTGGGAACATTATTGCTGATTTCTCTTATTTTATTAACAGGATGCGTCAGTGTGCCTAAATATACTTATGAAGAATATAAAAAAATAAAAGCCTTGGAAGGAAAAGAGGGTAAAGAATCATCAGAAAACAGTATGGAAACCGATAACGGGGTTTCAGACGATTTGGAAGTTTTTTATAAAGATCTTGACGCATACAATAACTTTATTTCTGAATTTACCGGTATTTATAGCAAATATTATAATATGCTTCTTCCGTTATTTGACAACTTTGACAGCGAGCAGGAAGATTTTGATAAAAAAACCCAATATGCCAAATCAATAATAAGCATTCATCGTGACTGGCTTGAAGAAATAAAAGAAGTGTCCGTTCCGGATATCATGAATAAATATAATGGTCTTTTCCGGAAATATCTTGAAAAAGAAATCCTTTTTTATGAAAGTATTTTAAGAAATGATATAGAACTAACAGAGAAATATCAGATTGAGGCAAGTGAAATATATGATAATATAGAAGATGAGCTTCAAAGAATTAAAAATAATTTTAATTCAAAATCTTCCGAATTAAATATTGAAAAGCCGTTTGCTGAATAAATATTAATACAGCACCTCTTTCTGTTAAGAAGATGCTATTAAATCATCCAGTTTCTTTATAATTTCAACTATAATATCTGCCCTGTTAAACGGGGTAATGATATAAAATCCATCAACATGAGGATAAATCCTTTCCGCATATTTTACTGATATGTCTACCGCCAGCCTGAATGCTTCTCCCTTGTCTGCATGCCTGTATATTTCTATTATTTCTTCCGAAACCTTAATTCCGGGAATTTCATTATTCATGAAGCAGGCATTCTTGTAGCTTACCACGGGCATTATCCCGCCAAGAATTTTCGATTTAAGTTCATTCCGGGCAATTTCTATATTTTTTACAGCTTGCTCTGTCAAAACCGGCTGAGTTAAAAACATACTGATACCGCTTTCTATTTTTTTTCTGGCATGTGAAATCTGACCGGCAAAATTATTTGAATTTATATTTAGCGCACCGCAGATATTGAACGGAGGCGAAAATACTGTTTCATTCAGATTGGTGACATATTCGGCCAGCCTTGCAGAATTAAAGCCGGTCATTCCTTTGATCTCTTCGCGCTGATTTGAGGGAATGGGATCCCCTGTTACCAGAAGGACATTATTAACCCCTTCTATGCTTAAGCCAAGAAGCAGGGCTTTTGTCGCATTTATATTTCGATCCCTGCACGTCATATGAGGAATAGAATTAATCCCATACTCTCTTTTCAGCTTGCATGCAAGCAGACTGCTGTCCACTCTTGCCCGCGCAATAGGACAGTCTGCTATAGTAATGGCATCCACATTATGTTTTTTTAGTATTTTTGCATTTTCAAAAAACGAATCTATGTTTGTGTCAGAAGGAGGGTCAAGTTCTACTGCAATAACCTTTTTGCCATCATTTATTTTTTTTAAAATAAGATTACTGCTTATTTTTTTTCTTTTAGACTCTGCCTTTCTTCCGGTTTCTGCAGCTGATAGGTTTTCATTAATATCTTGCAGCTTTCCAACTATTTCTTTAATGAATTCCGGGGTGGTTCCGCAGCAACCCCCTATTATGGAAACCCCTGATTTTATAATTTCCATCATGATGTCTGAAAAATACTCTTTATTACCATTAAAAAAAGTTCTCCTGCTTAAAATTTCCGGATACCCGGAATTTGGCATTATGGATATGCTTTTATTGCTTATATCCAAATTTTTTATATATTTCATTAAATGATAAGGACCTGAATAACAGTTAAATCCACATGCATCTATATCCGGAGATTCTGATGCTCTTTTTATAAGTGCTGAGCCTGATGCCCCGTCTCTGGTGAACCCCTCGGGAGAAATTGCATAGGATGCCAGAATAAAAGAATTCGGATTTATTTCTTTGATATATTTTGATAATTTTAAAACAGCTGTGTCATTGCTAAAAGTTTCAAATATAAAAGATGAGGCGCCTAATTCAATAAATAAATCAATTTCTCTTTTATATTCTTCAAATAAATCAGACAAATCCGGAACAGAAATAGGACCAATATCAGCAAAAACAATTATGTCAGTATCTTTAGCTGCTTCATGCGCAAGCCTGTAGCCTTTTTCAATCACTTCCTTTGTTGTTTTCCAATCACATTCAAGATAATATTCATTGGCTGCAAAAGTATTTGTTCTGATTGCCTGAGCGCCCGCTTTTACATATTCTCTGTGTATGCCAAGTATGGTTTCGCTATCATAAATATTTGCAAGCTCACATTTTAAAGATTTGCTTTTGCCCGCAGAAACATAATATGTGCCCATGGCACCATCAAAAATTAACGGTTTTTTCTTCAAATGCATATCTTATCTCCAATAATAAATCTAATATTTTTTGACATTAACGACCATTGTCCTGTTCTTAAACATTTTGAAACTTCTTTTAATGTTTTAAGAAAAATATCTCCTTTTAAATAGTTTTCCACTCCGTACTTAAGCTCACGATTTTTTCCGATTCCCGGATACCCTGTCACTGAATTTTTCATGGAATCATCTCTTTATTAATTAATATTAAAATTGTTAATTAATATTAAAATTGATTATAGCAATGGATAAGATTAACAAGGTAACTCTAAAATACTATTACCGGTTATAGATGAAATAAATATCAGTAGCAGATTTGAATTGTTTTTAACTTTCTTAAAAATTTTTTTAGTGCATCAATATATTTTAATGCAAGACTGCTGAGGGCAATATTTTTGTGCGATATCCAGCCCACAGTTATACTTTCCCGTGTGTCAAGAGGTATTGCAATTATGTTAGTTCCATTCAGAGCAGAACTTATTATACCTGTAGATATTGTATATCCGTTAAGCCCTATCAGTAAGTTGAAAAGAGTGGCCCTGTCAGTGACTTTTATGCTTTTCCTATGGGAAAGCGTACTGAGAATTTCCTCAGAAAAATAAAAAGAGTTGTATTCGCCTTGTTCAAAAGACAGACAGGGATAATCTTCAATATCTTCAAGAGAAACAATCTTTTTTCTGGCAAGAGGATTTTTTTTGCTTATAAAAACATGAGGTCTTGCAATAAATAATTCCGAAAACTTTAAATTACTTTCCTTAAACAACTTTTCCAGAATTTTTGAATTAAAATCATTCTTGAAAAGAATACCTATTTCGCTTCTTAGATTCTTCACATCTTCTATAATGCAGTAAGTCTGTGTTTCTTTTAGGTGAAATTCATATTCATTCATGCTGTATTCTTTTATCAAATCAACAAAAGCATTGACGGCAAATGCATAATGCTGGGTAGAAACAGAAAAATGCTGTGTAGAAGGCTTTGCATCAATATACCTTTTTTCCAGCAATTCTGTCTGTTCAATTACCTGCTTCGCATAACCAAGAAATTGGGCTCCATCAACCGTGACGGTCACACCTCTGTTCGTGCGCTCAAAAATATTTATATTTATTTCCGATTCAAGTTCTTTTATCGCATTTGACAAACTTGGCTGAGTAATAAATAGTTTCTTTGCAGCTATATTTATGGAACCGCATCTTGCTATCTCCAAAGCATATTTTAGTTGTTGCAATGTCATTGCAGCCTTCTTGTAAATAAATCAAATCTGTAAATAAAAAGAATCTAATATTATATCAAACAAATCCAAAACCTCTCAAAGAGCAGAAACCGGAATTATTTTCATAAAAGCCAAGAACATCAGAATTATTTAAATTATCTTCCGGCTGTAATATTTCATCATATCTGCATTTCTGTATCACATAATTCGACGTTAGACTAAATTCCTTTATTATTGTATTTATATCCCGGATTTCAAGTTCCCGACATAAGGTCGTCCTGAATTCATGATGAATTTCATAACCTTTAATCAATTCGACACTTCTTCTTATTGAAAACAAATCCGGATTTCTTTTTCCGCACACCTGGGAATATTTATTTAACGGAGCTTTTATGTCCATAGCTATAAAATCTACGAGTTTTTCTTCCATGAGCTTTTGTAATATGAAAGGATTTGTACCGTTTGTGTCAAGCTTTATATCCAAACCTAATGTTTTTATTTTTTTCAAAAAACAGTACAAATCTTTTTGTAATGTTGGCTCCCCTCCGCTTATTACTACAGCATTTATAATATTCCTTCTTTTTGAAAGATAATTAAAGATTTCGTCGCTTGCTAAAAAATCCTTTCCCTGTTTATCATTAATTAAAAAACTATTATGGCAATAACTGCAATTAAAATTACACCCTCTTGTAAAAACAACTGATGCAATTTTACCCGGATAATCGACAAAAGACGTTTTTACAAACCCGCCTATTCTTATCATACCATCTCCGGGACTTTAAATTTTTTACGCTGTCTGTATTCTTCCTTCTTGCCTGAATTGTAATTCTGCACCGGTCTTAGATATCCTGTTACCCTCGACCATACTTCAGTAGACCCGTTACATACCGGGCATTTGAAATATTCTCCTGAGATATACCCATGAGTATTGCAGATACTGAAAGTGGGAGTAATCGAAATATAGGGCATGTTGTAATTCTCAAAAATTTTTTTGATAAGCTGTTTGCATGTGTCTATGTCTTCTATAGCTTCACCCAGATATAAATGCTGAACAGTTCCACCGGTATAAAGAGACTGGAGCTTGTCCTGTAAATCCAGAACTTCAAATATATCATCTGTGTAATTAACAGGCAGCTGGGTTGAATTAGTATAATATGGTATATCTTCTCCGGCAGATATTATATCTTTATATTTGTTTCTATCCAAAATAGCCAGCCTGTAAGCAGCGCCTTCGGCCGGTGTAGCTTCAAGATTATAGAAATTACCTGTTTCGTTTTGAAATTCAATCAATAACTCTCTTAAATAATTCATCACTTCAATCGCAAACTCTCTTCCCTCTCGGGATGCTATGTCTTTTCCCATTAAATTTAAAAGAGCTTCATTCATACCTATGATTCCAATCGTATTGAAATGGTTATACCAGTATTTGCCAAACCTTTCTTTGACATTTCTTAAGTAATTTGAAGAATAAGGATAAAGGCCTTTGTCTGTCTGGTTTTCTACAATCTTTCTTTTTATTTCAAGAGAAGTTTTTCCAATTTCAGCAATGCGCCTCAGTCTTGATAAAAAGTCTTCCGGATTCTTGGAGAGATATCCTATCCTCGGTAAGTTTATTGTAAAAACTCCGATAGAACCTGTAAGCGGGTTGCTCCCGAAAAGACCTCCTCCTCTTTTCCTTAGTTTGCCGGCATCAAGTCTCAGCCGACAACACATGGAAACAGCATCTTCAGGAGAAAGATCGGAATTAATGAAATTGGCAAAATATGGTATGCCGTATTTACATGTAATTTTGATAAAAGCATCGACAACTTCATTATTCCAGTCAAAATCCTTATTTATATTTATGGTCGGTATCGGAAATGTAAAGACTCTTCCTTTTGCATCACCCTCCAGCATTACTTCGCAAAAAGCCAGATTGAATATGTCCATCTCCTTCTGAAAATCTCCGTATCTATCATTTACCGGTTTGCCCCCGCATATTACCGATTCGTCTTTTAATGTGCGTGGAACCTGTATATCGAAAGTAAGATTGGAAAAGGGACACTGAAACCCTACCCTTGTAGGTACATTTATATTAAATATGAATTCCTGAAGGCACTGCTTGACCTGTTTGAAATCAAGCCCGTCATATCGTATAAAAGGAGCACAGTAAGTGTCAATGCTTGACCACGCCTGCGCTCCGGCTGTCTCTCCCTGGGTCGTAAATGTAGAATTAACTATCTGTCCAAGAAATGACCTCAGGTGTTTTGCAGGAGCACTTTCAATTTTACCTTTTACTCCGCCAAAACCGTCAATCAATAATTGTTTCAAATCCCATCCCGCACAATAAGGACCGAAAAATCCAAGATCGTGGATATGGCAATCTCCGTCTTCATGCGCTTTTCTCACTTCTTCGGGATAAATTTCATAAAGCCAGTATTTTTTTGTAAATATTTCCCTGACATAGTTATTCATGGCATTTATGCTTTTCTGGGTATTTGCGTTTTCGTTTACCTGCCAGTCCTTGTCATCAAGATAATTAGAGAACATACCGATAGTAGCTCCTATCAGGGCATCAATTTCGCGCGCACTTTTTCTTTTCTGACGATAAAGAATATAAGCTTTTGCAGTACGGGCATATCCGCTTTTAATCAGAACAATTTCAACGATATCCTGTATATCCTCTATAAATGGAGTTTCATCAATATATCTGGACTCTAGTATTTTCACAACTTTTTTAGAAAGCCCGGTTGCGATATCAAAATCATTGCCTCCGCAGGCAACAGCTGCTTTAAATATGGCATGAGTTATTTTATCGGGGTCAAAGTTTTCTTTTCTCCCATCTCTTTTAATCACTTCCGTAATCATATCCAAACTCCTATACTAAAAAATAACAAACCTCCTGATAGGAACATCGGGAGGACAAAGTTGAAAAATATTTACTTCATTTCAATATCCCCCTATCTCGCGTAGAGCCGATATCCGGTCTTAAAGGCAGGTATTCTGACTCAAGTTCTCCGAAGCTTTATCCCTTCCCGGAATTACCAGTGGTTTTATAAAGCTTCTCCCTTTTACAGCGGCGGGACCGTACAGGTTTTTCACCTGTTTCCCTTTTAATATCTACCTGTGTAGATATACCTTTAAGCACAATATATAGTTTAATAATATCAAATATACACTATATGTTGTTTCAATTCAATAAAATTCTTACTGGAATTATAAAATACATC
>DUQM01000089.1 GCA_012837825.1 Actinomycetota bacterium
AATATTAATATTTATATCTATAATAATGTTAATATTAATATTACTATAAATTAAGTTGATTTGTAAAGCCGGAATAATAGCTGTCATCGAAAAAATCCGGTGATTATTTTAAAGAATGAGTAGGCCAATTTCCCGGATATCAAGCGTTAAAAGTTTTACAGGTTTTTTTCTTACAATAAATTAATAATAATTTAACCGGAGAGTACATATTGGAAAAAGAAAGAACAAATGTGCTTCTTAGTAAAGATATCATGATTCTTCTCAAGAACCTGTCCAGAAAAGAAGGTAAATCGATAACATCCATTGTACGGGAAGCAGTGCAGGAATATCTGTCAAGGAAGATTCCAAAAAAGGATTTCGGCATAATCGGCATAGGTGAAAGCCGCTACAAGGATGTTTCCAGGGATTTGAAAAAGTATGAAAAAAATAAAAATGGAGGTTAATATTGCTTGCATTAGCTGACACCAGTTTTTTGTATGCGGCTGTTGACAGAAATGATTTGAACCATAAAAAGGCCTCGGGGTTTTTAAAGGATAATGAGAAACTAACATATGTGATCCCCTTCTCGACTTTACTGCAGACAAGCAATCTTATAGGGAGGATGATATCCGGGCAGGCTGAAATGGTTTTTATGGAAAACATAATAAAGAATTTTAATATTGAGATGCATGAGCACGGAGACATAGAGCGGGCTTTTCAAATTCTTGAGCACTACCGGGGATTGGAAATTGATGAAATTGATCTTTATGAAGCATTGTTTGTAAGCATATGTGAAAGGCTTGGTTCAAACAATATTCTTACTTTCAGGAAGGAAATATATAAGAAGTTAATGCCTTCGGGATTTAAGAATTTTAATTTTCTGATATGATTTAAATTTTTTTAAAGGATGGTGCATTGAGTTGATTTATATTGCCGGAGCTACGAGTTTTCTGGGACAGAGAATTCTTATCAGGCTTGCTGAAAGAGGAGAGAAAGCAAGATGTCTTGCAAGAAGCATGGAAGCCCGCCAAAAGCTTGAAAAAGCCAGGCGGAATTTTCCGGACAATATTGAAATAGCGGGCGGAAATCTTTTAAGCTCTGACTCTCTTATTTATGGTTTGAAAGATATTGAAAAAGCTATTTATGTCGTAAGGCTGGAATATTATGGTTATGTAAAAAATTTTATTGAGGCTCTCAAAAGATGTAATGTCGGAAGAGCCTTATTTATAAGTTCTACAACAGTGCTGCTGCCATCTGATATAAAAGTCAAAGAAGATAAGATCAGATCGGAGGAATATATTAAAAATTCCGGCCTTGATTATACTATTCTGAGACCTTCAATGATTTACGGCGCTGACGGAGATAACAATTTTTCCAAAATGCTGAGATTTATAAGAAAAAAAAGATTTTTTGTTGTATTCGGAAGCGGGGAAAATATGATACAGCCTGTTTATGTTGAAGATGTGGCAAATGCAGTTACAAGTGTTCTTGAAAACAGTAAAACTATCAAAAAGACTTATGAACTGGCTGGCAGGTACCCTTTGAAATATAATGATATGCTTAAGACTGTGAGAGCCAAGACCAATCTTCCTTTCAGGATAATCAGGCTTCCTATTGAGGTTTCCAAATTTGCAGTCAGCATTTATAAACAGATAATGAAGAAATCCGACCTTGACGCTGACCAGATAGAAAGAATGAAAATCGACAAGGCCTATCCGTATACTGAAGCCGCAACTGATTTCGGATACTCCCCTGTTTCGTTTGAAGAAGGCATAGAGAAAGAAATTTCGGAGCTTGAATTATGATGAAAAGAAATAAGGCTTATATCAGGGAAATATATGTTGTATTTTTCCTTATTTTAATCATCTGTTCTGCCATATTTTTTCTTTTTCCTGTATTAAATGAAGAAATTATCCGCTATGAAAGAGGAAATATCCTTTCAGGAGAAGCGGATGGAGACGGCAGCAACGGAGCCGGCAGCATTGCAAATCACCCGGAGCTGTCTATAAAAGAGACAGCCGATTCTTCCATGATTATCAGCAATTCCTCTGATAAAGAGTCAGGTCTTTTTACCCCGGAGGTTGGAGATTATATTGTGATTACTATTCTTGCAAGAAATATTTCTTCAGTAAATTTTCCGAAAGGGACAGTTAATATAAGGTGGAAATATGCAGACAAGAGCGGCAATGATTACAGTGTTTCGGATGTGGAAAAATTTCAGATATTTGTTGACGGATTAATCCATGATTATCATATAAATATAGGAGAAAATCCCAGATGGGAGTCTTCGGGAAAGATAAGTGAAATAAAAATCGAACTGCCTGAAGTCGAAGGCGTTGATATAGATATCGAAAAAATAAGCCTTAAAAAAAGAGTGGCGACTTCTGTTGACTCTCATGTCAACAGATTTTTCAGAAATAATTTTAATATAAGAGAGGTAAACAGATTTTTCATACCGGCTTATCTGGGCTTTATAATGCTTTGCTTCTTCACATGTTCTTTGAAGCTTGTAAGCAAGAAGGTAATCACCGGCAAGATGGCTTTTAGTTTTGCAGCAATGATCCTTGTTGTTTTTTCATTTTACTATATGAAAAATGAAGTATTTACAGTAAAAAGCTATTTTGATTCATACAGAAAAAATATTTCGGAAGGAGATTTTAAAAATACTTATCTCGGGTTTTATGATTTCGAAAAATTCATTGCCTGGCTGGATGAGAATACGCCCGAAAATGAGAATCTTATAGTGCTTGTAAGGGGTGAGCAGATTTATATAATGTCTGAAATGGCATACAATCTTTATCCCAAAGATATCAAATTTATAAACATCAGCGGTAAAAGCCTTGGCGATATTGAAACCGACATAGATATTGCTATAAGAGATTCGGAACGGGAATATTCTTATCTTGTTTCATTATCCGGAGAAGATTTTATCAACAGGGATTTAAGCATGATTGATGCAAGTGATCCCGGCTTTGAAGGAGCGGATATTGAAGAGAAAATCAAAACCCTTCAGAAAAAATATGTTCTTGAAAAAAACTACAGGGAAGCAGGCGGGTTTTTATACAGGA
>DUQM01000090.1 GCA_012837825.1 Actinomycetota bacterium
TGAAGTTTATGCTTTCAAAATTAAATGAAAAGGTCAGAGCCTGTGGATTCAGGCTTACAAAGGAAAGGGTCAAAGAAGGTGTTCTTCATGTCTGCGGATATCTGATAGATTTCCAGCTTTTCAGAAAACTGAATCTCAGCTTTATGCCGGAACTGCCTGATTTTGATATCGGAGACAGAATAATATATGAATTTATGAAAAACGGCTATGAGATATGCCCTATAAGAAATACTTTTGATGATGAAAATCTTATTGAAATTATTCCGGATACTTTGAAAGTAAAAAAACTGAATGTAACGCGTGCTTTTGATGATGATAATAATGTAATTTACATGCATCTTGGTCGAGGTATTTTAAAATCTCAGGGTAAATATGACAATCCTTCAAGGACAAATGCTGAACAATGGATTGAATATATTAATACTTGTCTGCTATCAAATATTTCATGTCAGAAATTAGATACCGTGTATGTCAGTGGCAGTGAAATTTCTTACGATTATAAGAATTTTGATCTGGATGATTTTGTCATTCATGAATTTTTTAAAGATAAAATCAAAAATCTTCCCGGAAAATCAAGGATACTTTTTGTTAACGGGAAACCTGATTTTAAATTGAATAAAAATATAATGTCTCTTTTTACAGATAAAACCGGAAATCCCTTAACTGTTTTTTATAACTCTCCGGATTATGAGATAAAGCAGCAGGAATTTGACTGTGTGGTTTTCAGCGATATTGATTATATAAACAAAATCGAAGAAGAAGATCTTTCACTTGTTTTTTCGACATTAAGAAAAGGCGGTGTTTTTATAGGGATCCATCATTATGAAATGAATAAGAATGTCGCTGATAATGAAGGAGTAAAAATCTATCTGAACAAAGTATCGGGCATTTTATGGAAATCAGGTTTTAGGGAAGTATGTATTGAACAGATGGGGAATGAAAGATTTACGGATTTTAAGGAAAGATTAAATAAATATATGCAGGTTAATATAAAAAGAGGTATAGAAGAGAATAGTAAAAAATTCCATGAGATTGAGGGAAGGTTTCTTTCAAAAGAGTTAAATAAGTTGTTGAAAAATTACAATAAAGAAATTGATTTTAAAAAATATATAAATGTCCCGGATAATATAAATTTTGGCATATATGCAGTCAAGTAAGTGTTTGAACAAGTTTCCGGTTTACCTGTATGTATATAGATTTAAATAATTTGTATGAAATTAAATAAGGAAAAATTCAAAAATTTTAAAAGCACAATGCTTTATAAATACTTCAAGCATAATTTCACAGACAGTATTTACAGCATATTAAATCTTCTTGTAGCGTCACTGGATGGATTTTTTCTTAATATAATACTTGTAAGATATCTGTCACTTGAAGATCTTGGCAATTATAAAATATTTTTTTCTGTCTTAAACATACTGATTATCTTTTCAATAAACGGATTAAATACATCGGTTTCAAGATCTGCTGCCAAAAAGTATAACAGGTTTTTCATAACAGCCACAAAAATAAGCGCTATCGTAAGCTTTCTGGGAACGATGATAATGATAGTTCTTGCGCTAACATATTACAGGGGAAGTGGCGTAAAGTGGCCGCTGCTTTATGCATGTCTCTTTGTTCCGGTTTATTTTGGTTTTAATATCTGGGAAGCATTTTACTATGGTGAGAAAAAATTCAGGCTGATATTTCTGACAAACCTGGTGCTTGCTGTAATCAGATTCGGCACCTGTGTGTCAATTCTGTATTTTTTAAGAAACTATGTTTTAACTATTGTTGCTTATGTCGGAATAGTATCGGGTTTCAACTTTATAATGTTTCTTAGAATATATAAACGGGTTAAACCTGAAGAAAGAGATGTTCCCAAAGAAAAAGAGCTTATAAAACACGGATTAAAGATAACAGGTGCAAGCACTGTATCAGTTATTGCCAAGAATATTGAAAGACTTATTCTGGATGGTGTTACAAGTGCTTCAATGGTAGGCATTTACAGCATAGTAAGTGTTTTCCCTACATTTATAAAGAATGCATTAAAAAATCTTGTAAATGTTCCAACCGTTAAGCTTGCTGCCTACTCTGAAAAAGATAATCGCAGGATTTTAAAAAAAATGCTTGTATGGATTTTTATTGCCGGGGTTGTTATTGTTGCAGTTTTCTGGCTTATAACTCCTTTTCTTTTAAAATTCTTCTTTAAACAGACTGATCCTAAAATGTTTCTTTACGGACGGCTACTTCTAATACCGTTATTATTTATGCCTATAGATATGACAATAAAATATATGGCGAGTTATCAGGGCTCGGGTTCTAGCCTGTTTAAATTAAGTGTTTCGACCGATATAATCAAGCTGGCCAGTCTTGCTGTATTTATTCCGATTTACAGGATTTATGGAATAATCATAGGACAGATAGTGGGAGAATTTCTGTCATTTCTGACTCTGAGTATCTGGTTTTTAAGAACAAATAAGAAATTTGGTATAAAATAGCTAAAAATATAATTTTATTTTTATAAAAAATACGTATAAAAAATGAATTATCAGCTTGGCATTATCACAATAAATTATTATTCCGAGGATCTTCTGGGGAACTTTATTGACAGCCTGCGCAGTCAGTCATTTGATAACTGGTGCCTTGTTGTGGTAAACAATGGAAGCAATGCTGATATTGCAGAACTGATAAAAAACAAAAATGATTCAAGATTGTTTTCCATTGAATCAGGCGGCAATCCCGGCTATGCTTCAGCAAATAATATCGGTTTTGATTTCCTTAAAGAAAAAAATCTTATAAGCAATAAGTCTTTTTTATGCTTTTCCAATCCTGATATCGTTCTTGAAGATAAAGACGTGATTATAAAGCTTATTTCAGGCATGCAAAAGCATAAAGCTGATTTTATAGGGCCAAAGATTATCAATCAGGATGGAAGCTTTATGCTTCCTCATCTTAAACCGGGCAATTATTTAAAGACTTTTTTCCATCTTGGAAATAATGGCCTTGCCGACAGGATTTTAGGCTATAATAAGAAATTAAAGAAAATGGAAGAAGCTGTTGAAGTATTTATGCTTAACGGCTCTTTCTTTATTGCCGGATTTAAAGCTTTCGAGCAGGCCGGAGGGTTTGACTCAAACACTTTTCTTTATTATGAAGAAGAGATATTTTTCAGGAAAGCAAAAGAATCAGGATTAAAAGCAGTTTATGAGCCTTCAGTTAATGTGAAGCATTTTAACTCAGCAACTGTCCATGCCCTGCTTGGAAGTGCCGGGAAAAAAAGAACAGTATATAATTCAGAACTTTACCTGATAAAAAATATCCTAAAGGCTAATGCTTTTCTTGTTTTTTTGTTCAGGCTTGAAAGAAAGGTGGAATACTGGCTTATAAAACTGACCGGTATTTTTCGTAAAAAGTAATAAATAAAATTATTTTAAATATCTGACAGGAGAAAAAAATGACTGGGAATAAAAAGATTGCGCTTGTCCATTACTGGCTTACAGGAATGAGGGGCGGAGAAAAAGTAGTGGAATCAATTTGCAATGTTTATCCTGATATAGATATTTTTACGCTTGTATATAATAAGGATAAAATATCTGATAAAATCAACAGCCACAAAATAACCACGTCTTTCATACAGAAGATACCTTTTGCCAAAAAGAAATACAGAAACTATCTTCCTTTAATGCCGGTTGCAATAGAACAGTTTGATTTGTCTGATTATGATATAGTTATCAGCTCGGAGTCAGGCATTGCCAAAGGAGTCATAACCCGGCCCGAGACATGCCATGTCTGTTATGTCCATACTCCCATGAGGTATTTATGGAATATGTATTTTGATTATCTAAGGGATGAGCGACCCGGTTTTTTAAAAAAGAATTTTATACGGTATTACTTTAATTACCTTCGTCTGTGGGATTTTTCCAGTGCATCAAGAGTTAATTATTTTATGTGCAATTCTGATAATGTAAGAAAAAGGGTGCTTAAATATTATAATCGTGAGGCTGAAGTGATTTATCCGCCGGTTGATGTGGATAAGTTCAGATATACAGAAAATAAAGAAGACTATTATCTCATTGTAAGTCAGCTTGTAAGCTATAAAAAAGTTGATCTTGCCATTGAAGCTTTCAATGAACTTGGCAGCAGGCTCGTAATTGTAGGAGAAGGTCCCGAAATGAGCAGACTCAAGAAGCTTGCCAAAGGCAACATTGAATTTGCAGGCTGGCAGCCAGGCGATTCGCTTATAGATTATTATGCGAATGCAAAAGCTTTTGTTTTTCCGGGTGAAGAAGATTTCGGGATAACGCCTGTGGAAGCCCAGGCAAGCGGAACACCTGTAATTGGATTTGGAAAAGGCGGACTTACCGAAACCGTAATTGATAAAAAAACAGGAATACTTTTCAAAAAACAGACAAAAGAGGAACTGACAGCAGCAGTAAAATGCTTTGAGGAAAACCCGCAGCTTTTTGTTCCTTCAGAGATAAGGGAGAATTCTCTCAAATTCAGCAGGGATAATTTTGAAAGCAAGCTGAAAAATTTTGTTGACAGGAAATACGAACATTATAAAAGTGTTTATTTGCAATAGTTTTGATATCATATATTAAAACTGAAACCGGTTTATTTCTTATGGTATTTTTCATTTTCGGGTAATTGAACGAGTGCGCAAAGCGGTATTCATATTTTTTATCAGATACAGATTGATATTAAATAATTTATTAACAATCATTTCCGGGAGAAAAATTGTCTGAAAGCAAATTAACCGATATTAATATACCGAATAAAAAGAGGGAAAGAATTTTCGGAATTCTCCTCTTTTTAAATGATGTAATATTTCTTGGTCTGGCTTTTTATCTTTCTTATGTATTCAAATTCAAGATAAACAATCTGGAATTTCTGGGCCCCAATGTCCGGTATTATGTATATTACTCAGTTATTGGCGGAATCATAATGCTTGTATTTTTTTATTTCAGGAGGCTTTATTCATTCAAGAACCTTTACAGGGGGATGGGAGAGAACCAGGGAGTAGTGCTTGGAGTTGTCGCAAGCATTTTTCTTGTAATTATTTTTAACTACTATTTCAACAGGGATTCTTACCAGCTTTCAAGACTCTGGATAGTTTATATAGCACTGCTTCCGGCAATTTTTGTAATGGTAAGCAGATTCTTTGCAAAAAAGATAATCTTCAGAATACTATCCAGGATGAATATTATAACAAATCTGCTCATAATCGGAATAAATGAAGAGGGCAAAAGAATTGCCAGGACTTTAAGTAAAAACAAGATAGAAAAAATAAATGTCATTGGCTTTATTGATGATAGTGAAAAAAGCCATAAAGCACTTACCGGAGCTGAAGAGGATGGACAGAATCTTTTAAAAACCTTTGATGAAAACAACCGGGTCGATCTTGAAGAATTCAAAATACTGGGAAGTATGGAAAATGTTGAAAGCATTATAAGGCAGAATAAGATAAACAGAATTATCATATCATCAAAACACATGGCTTATTTTGATGTGCTTGACCTGATGGACAAGGTGAAGGACTTAAATATTGAAGTCCAGATGTCCCCATCTCTTTTTGAATTTTCAGTTTCAAGAATGAAAATGTTTGAAGCAATGGGTATTCCTCTTATACAGATTCAGAAAGCAGGGATAAGAGGAATAGATATATTCTACAAATGGCTTATAGATTATGGGATCGGGATAGTGATTTTTGCTTTATTCCTTTTGATACTTCCTTTTATTGCCCTTGTCATAAAACTTGATTCAAAAGGACCTGTCTTTTACCGCCAGGAAAGATACGGCAAAGATTTCAGAAAAATCAGGATATTCAAATTCAGGACTATGAGGACAGGTGCGGATAAGGAAAAAGAAATAATCGCCAGTCTTTACAACAGGGAAGAAGGATTCAAGATAAAAGAAGATCCAAGAATAACAAGATTCGGAAAATTCCTGAGAAAAACTTCTCTTGACGAAATTCCCCAGATAATCAATGTAATCAAAGCTGACTTAAGCATAGTTGGGCCGCGCGCTCTTGCAATACAGGAAGGCGATATGCTTGAAGAGTGGGAAAAGAAAAGAATGCAGGTCAATCAGGGCATTACAGGTTTGTGGCAGGTCAGCGGAAGAAGCGATATAAGCTATGAGGAAAGAATGAAGCTTGACCTTTACTATATACAGAACTGGTCAATCCAGCTTGAGATAAGAATAATACTTCTGACATTTTTAAAATTTTTCCCGGACCGAAGCGCATACTGATATGTATTACAGACAGACTGATTTAAAAAAATTCAGGAATCTGAATATGTCTTCCTATATCAGAAATGCAGTGTTTTTCTTATTTTCATTTATTTTCATCTCTTTTTATTACAGTAAAATATTTTCTTCAAATAATATGCTCAGCCTTGCTGCTGCAGTGACCGGCCTTGCAGTATACATAGTGTCGCTGATTAATATTAAAAAAGGCGTTTATTTTTTTATATTTCTTATTCCTCTTTTCGGTTCTCTGCCAAAGATACTTAATGCTCCTGAAACACCTGTAATACTTTTTTTATTCTTCTTTCTTTTTCTGGCTTTTTTATTAAAAAAAGCAAAAAATCATCTGATGCTTGCAAAGAGAGAATATCTTCCCGGCTTAAATGAAAAAGGCGAGTTGGCAGACAGGTATTATTCTTATGCAAGCCATTATCCGGATAACAGTTTCAATATAGCAGTTTTATTGTTTTGTCTTCTTGCATTTGTATCTGCTGCCGTAACCGTATGGCGGTTTTCAAATTTCTATCCATTCATCACCGGCAATTATTATAATTTTAAGGTAAATACTCTTGGCCAGGGTTCAACTGATTCAATTTACTGGACAGTAAAATATTTTTTTAACTATATTGCCGGATTCGGTCTTTTGTATGTGATAGTCAACACTTTTAATAGCATAAAAGACATCCTGAAAGCATTTTTGGCAGTTTTTATTTCCGTTATTCTGATTTTTGCGGTATTTTTCTATCAGCTTCTTGTAAATCCTGCTTTTGGAAATTTTCAGATGTGGGTGGATGCCCAGAGATTTAATTCTGTTTTCTCCGATCCGAATTCTCTTGGCAATTTCATAATAATGGTTTTTCCGGTTTTGCCGGGACTTATGATTTATTTTAAAAAATGGTGGCAGAAACTTTTAACACTTGCCTGCATTGCCATTATCCTTGTTCTGTTTTTGTTTGCCGGCTCAAGGAATGCTTTCATAGGAATATTTTTATCAACGCTTGTTTTTATAATCATCTTTCTGATAAGAGGGCTGGTAAAGCTTGGCAGAAAAATAAGATTTAAGACAAATCCTGCAAAAACGGCAGTTATTATCACGATAATCGCCATTCTTATAATCGGAGCATTGATATCGCCTTTTTATATAATAAAAAAGGGCGGAATACTTGATGAAATTGATAAGCCCAAAACAAATATCAGTCTTGTAAACAGAATGGTATCCACAATATGGATGTCTTACAATACATATGTCCTGGCTGACCTTAAGGAAGCATTCAAGTCTGTTTCATCTTTCAGGTATGCCCTCTGGAACCAGGCAAGAGATATGTCAATGGATTTTCCGGTTACAGGAGTAGGAGCCGGAGCTTTTATAATTGAGCTTCCGGACTATTATGAAAGAAATAAAAGCGAAGTAAGGGAAATAGATTATGCAGGAAATTACTACCTTCAGCTCATGTCAGAGCTTGGAATCCCAGCATTGCTACTCATGCTTTTTATATTTTTTGTCGTTGCAAGAGATGCAGGCCTCTGTCTGGTAAGGAATAAAAAAAAGAAAGATTTTTCAATAAATAAAAAAACAGGGAAAGTTTCAGTAAATGGAAAAGAAAATAGAGACAAATGGCTGCTCACAGGTCTTCTTGTCTCGTTTTCTGTAATGGTGCTGATTCTTTTTCTGGGTCCGCATATGAATTTTTTTGAAATATTGTTTTATTTTTATCTGCTTATAGGACTTATCTTTGTATTTATAAAAGATTCAGAAATATCAGGACATATTAAAAAAACCGTGGCTGGCTTTAAAAAAATAAATCATGGCAGCCATATCAAAAATGTTAATGAAGATGAAAATAATTATGAAGGCAGCAAAGGCCGCGGAATAACGGCAGCAATATTGATTGCCGCCATAGTATTGATATACATGGCAAATTTTCTTTTCATATCAGTAAATAAAATATCCATTGCCAACAAGCAGAACAGTTATGGCATTGATAATAATTTTGGTTTTTACAGTCAGGAAAAAGCAGATAACCATATTTACAGATGGACTTCATCAGATGCAGGACTGACAATTAAAAAGGAAAGCAACAGGCTTGTCATTCCTCTGAGAGCTGCAAATCCCGATATTGAAAGTAAAAACCTGGCAGTAAATATATTTGTAAATAATAAAAAGGAAAGAAAAATTATTTTTAATGATAATGAGTGGAAGGAAACCGTCATAGACGTTTCCGGATATTATGGCGAAAATATATCTGTAATATTTTCCTGCAGCATGACATGGTGTCCGGAAGAGTTCGGCATCAAAGACGGCAGAAGACTCGGGGTGGCAGTGGGAGAAATCAGGTTCCCGGACTGAATTATTATCTCTTTTTCAAATAATATTTTTAAAAAAATAATCAATGGTTTATTATTTTTAAGTATTTAAATTTTGGATTTTAAGTCAGATCTACACTATATGGAAGAGGTAAAAGAAATATCTGTTATTATTCCTGCTTTTAATGAAGAGGGAATTATACAGAGGACCATACTTGAAACTGCAGAATCATTAAAAAGTTTTGGAATTAATGATTTTGAAATAATCATGGTCAATGACGGAAGCAGCGACAATACGCTTGCTGCCACGAAAGAAATACAGGAGCTTCAAAGAGATTTCGTAAAAATAATTGATTATAAACCAAACAGGGGAAAGGGATATGCATTAAGAAGGGGGGCTATGCAGTCTATTAAGGAAATAGTTGTATTTCTTGATGCTGATATGGAGCTTCATCCCCTGCAGATAAGAAATCTTTTAAATAAAATGCAGGAAAGTGGTTCGGAAGTCGTAATAGGCTCAAAGAGAAGCAGGGAATCAAAGGTAAGCTACTCATTAAAGAGAAAAATATTCAGCAGCGTCTACTACTATTTTGTCAAAATTCTTTTCGGCCTGCCCCTAAGAGATACACAGACCGGATTGAAATTGTTCAGAGCTCATGCTTTAAAAAGCATACTGGGCAGACTTGTTATCGATAAATATGCTTTTGATCTTGAGCTTCTGATTGCGCTTAACAGGAAAGGTTTCCGTATAGATGAGTGTCCTGTTGAAGTAACCCAGGTAAGGCAGAAGGGAAGGATCGGCATGAGGGATATTTTCCGGATGCTCAAAGACACATTCAGAATATTTGGCAGGCTTTACTTTAAAAAAGCTTACAGATAATATTTTTTACCTTAAACATAAATGCTATTAATGAATGGGGATATTTTTAATATTAAAGCCTGTATTTTGGGAAAGGCGCTAATTGCCTGTATTTCAGAAAAGATGCTAGTTTATTATAAAATAAAGATTAATACTTATTTTTTATATTTTATAAGTAAATTTGTTGACATATTTAATTATTTATGCAATTATATAAAAAAATTAAAACATGCCTTATTTTTTAATTTTTTGTTTTGAATCGTAGTTTTTTTATACAGTAATTTAAAAGTAATAACATAGTTTTTATCATAGAAAAAAAATAGAAAAAATGAATGAAAGAAAGTTTGTAAAAACTTCTTTTTGGTTTGTAAAATCAATAAAACTGTTTCTTGTAATATTTTTACTATGCATTTTTTGTGCTTTGATGGTTTTTAATTCATCATGCTCATCTTCTTCGGCCTCAGAAACTTCAAAAATTGATGTTGAAAGCAGCAATGAAAATCAGAAGAGCCAAACCGATAAGGGGCAGTCCAAAGAAGAATCCGGGGCAACTGAAAGCACCAAGGAAACTGCTGAAGAAGAATCTGCCACATCCTCAAGCGAAATGGTTACCACAACTACCAAGGAAGGCCTGACGATAAGAGTATATTATGCTGATGCAGAAACCATATATCTGGTTGGGGAAGAAAGACTTGTAAAAGGCTCTCATAAGTATTTTGAAGCTTTTATTGAGCTTATGAAGCCCCCTATTACTCCCGGGCTGATAAAACTTATTCCGGATACCGCAAAAGTAAACAAAATCACCAAAGATGATTCAAATATTGATATTGATCTTTCCCAGAGTTTCATAAATGACAGATTTAAAAGTGATTCGGTTGATATGCTGCTTATATATTCAATAGTAAATACCATGACTGAATTTCCTGAAATAAATACTGTTACTTTTCACTTTGACGGAAAAAAAGCAGATACATTCGGCCAGATGGATTTAAGCGAATCTTTTTACAGGGATACAAGCCTGATAAAGAAAAATAACTGATGCTTTAATAGTTTTAAATTATTTTTTAAATTAAAAGTTTAATAACAATTATAGAAATTAATAACAATTATAGAAAAAAGGTAATAATTATGGAATTTAAAAAAATATTGGCAAACACAAGGAACAGAAACGGTACCGCAGTTTACCGGACAAATGGAAGCAGGCTGAAAAAATTTATTTTCCTGTCTATTATTTTCATTTTTGTATTTACACTTGTTTTTGCCAATCTGGGAGTAAAGGAAGTGCAGGCAGCGCCTGTTTCGGTGTTCATTGATCCGGGACACGGCGGCTCAGACCCGGGTTGTGTACAGAACGGCTATCAGGAAAAGAATATTAATCTTTCTATCGCTCTTAAAACAAAAGCAATACTGGAAGGGTCGGGATACAGTGTTATTATGCGAAGAACCGGAGACACAGGCATGGCTCTGGATGATATCATAAATATGGCTAATGCAAGCGGCGCAAATCTTCTGGTTTCCATTCATTGCAATTCTGCTTTGAATCAGTCTGTTCAGGGCGTGGAAGCTTACTGGAGCACCAACGGGGGAGCAGGCTCAAGCCAGTTTGCAACCTCGATATTTAATTCTGTTGTTTCCGCAACCGGAAGGCCGGGCAGAGTATTAAGATCTTCAGATTTTAAGATTGTCAAATACACTACCATGACATCAGCCCTTATAGAATGTGCATTTTTATCCAATCCTGAAGAAGCAGCGCTCCTTGCAAGCGATGATTTTCAGAACAGGGTTGCACAGGGAATAGTAAACGGTATACATGCCTATGTAAACAGCGCCGGAATTACAGGAAATGTAAATACCGGTCAGGAGGTTTTAAGAGGAGATGTGCTGATGAATATTGATGTTCCGGCCGGAAATTCCAATGTAAGCGGAACAATAAATCTTCAGGGATGGGCTCTGGACAGAAGCGCAACAGTTACTTCCGGAATAACTGCAGTTCATGTTTATGATGGTCCTGCAAATGGTCCGGGAAATCTGGTAGGAATTGCAAATTATGGCATCGACAGATCTGATGTGGCAAAGGTCTATGGAAAGCCTAATCTTGCTCCATGCGGATTTGATCTTGAAATAAATACTTTAAATCTCTCAAAGGGTGCTCATGTACTGCATGTATATGCGCATAATGAGGCAGTAGGGTGGAGATATACTACTGTGAGAATAAATGTTGTAAATGATGGAAGTCCTTCGGAAAATACTTCATCGACACAGGCCGGCGCATCGACACAGACAGCAAACCAGAAGAGCACTACTCAGACTACAAGCTCGGTTTCAACATCTTCAGGGCCAAAAAAGACTGTTATAAATATAGATACTCCTGCAGCAGGTTCTTCAGTAAACGATACCTTTACTCTTGCAGGATGGGCTGTTGAAACTTCTTCGACAAATTCTACCGGTATCACAGCTATTCATGTTTATGATGGTCCTGCAAATGGTGAAGGCAACTTCCTTGCTGCGGCAACATATGGAATTGACAGGTCGGATGTATCAAAAGCCATGGGCAGGGCTAATTTCCAGAATTGCGGTTTTTCTGCAGATATAAGTCTTGCAAAATTGTCTAATGGTTCCCATACCTTATATGTTTATGCATATAATGAAGCAATAGGATGGAGATATGCAACTGTAAAAATCAATGTAGGCGGTGGAGGCGGAGGTATACAGACAGCAGGTATTTCGGCAAGCAACGGTTCTTCCGGAACCCAGACAAGCAGTACCAAAACAAGCCAGACCACAACTGTATCAGGTTCCAAAGCCATAACGATAAATGTTGATACTCCTTCAAATGGTTCGGGTGTGAACGGAGGTTTTACAATATCAGGATGGGCAGCCGACAGGAATTCGTCTTCAGGCACTGGAATAACTGCAGTACATATTTATGATGGTCCGGCAAACGGTGCACAGAATATGATAGGGGTTGCAAATTACGGAATTGAGAGACCGGATGTGGCAACCGCTTTTGGCAATGGCAATCTGGTATCCAGCGGTTTCAGTCTTTCTGTTGACGGCTCAAGGCTGGCTAATGGAAGGCATACTTTATATATTTATGCAAACAACCCGGAACTGGGTTGGAAATATACGACTGTTAATATCGTAATCGGCGGATCCAGCGCGACAGGCGGAACGGCCATTACAGGCGGAACAAATATCGTCGGATATGTACCTGTAAGCGTTGACCAGCTGCTTAGACCTTTTATTAACAGAGGTTCAGGACAAATTGACAGAGCCAGAAGGCTGGCTGATCTATATATCAGGTGGGGGCAAGCTTTTAATATCCGTGCCGATATTGCTTGGGCGCAAATGTGTCATGAAACGGGATTCCTGGAATTTACCGGTGTTGCAAAGGCAGATTGGAATAATTTTGCCGGAGTGGGGGTTACAGGACCTGGCGCAGTGGTCACATTTGCGTCTGAGGAGCTTGGAATAATTGCGCACTACGCGCATCTTGCATGGTATGTATATCCAAATCATGTTAACGGTTACTGCAGCAGCACCTATGATCCAAGACATATAGGAGCGCACAGGTTCAATGGCGACAGTTCGATAAACTGCTTAAACGGAAGATGGGCTCCTGCGGGAGATTATGCAAATAAGATAATTGCTTTTGCAAATCAGATATGGCAGTAATACAGTAAAGAAATAATTTAAAAGATAAAGAACAGGGTCCTGAGTAATTATAATTCGGGACTCTGTTCTTTTTAATAAAGCCGGTTTGTCAAAATGCCTGTCATAAGATATTGTTCCGGAGGAGCTGTTTTTTACTTTTTTAATTTAGGTAATAGGTTAAATAATGGTATAATAGTTCAGATTTTAAAAGCTATTAATCGGTCTTGAATTTTAATATTTAAGTTTTTTATTTTTTAAAAAGTGTTAAAATATCATACTTTAATTTAAATTGACAAGGAGAGCATCATCAAATCGAATACCCTGACAAATGTAAGAAATCTCTTTTCTTATCATGAGCTCATATTCAGTCTTACAAAAAAAGAATTGAAGGTAAAATACAGAGGCTCTTTCCTGGGATTTTTCTGGTCGCTGATAAACCCGCTGCTTACAATGCTTGTATATACTTTTGTTTTTTCTTTTGTGATGAGGCTTGGAATAAAGGATTATGCAGTTTTTCTTATTAGTGCGCTTCTTTCGTGGAATTTTCTTTCCAATTCAGTAAGCTACGGGGCAAACTGCATTGTTGCCAACAGCAATCTTGTAAACAAGATCTATTTTCCAAGAGAAATCATTCCGCTTTCAGTTGTATTTGCAAATCTTTTTAATTTTATACTGGAGATGGCAGCTCTTTTCATAGTCCTGATATTTCTGGGTTATAACTTTTATGTTTATCTTTACTGGCTGCCGGTTCTGATAATTGTTGAATTTTTTCTTGTTGCGGGCCTTACTCTTTTGGTATCGGCGCTGAATGTATTTTTCAGGGATCTGTCACATCTTATAAATATTCTTATAATGTTGTGGTTTTTCGGAACGCCTATCATTTATCCGATAAATATGGTTCCTGAAAGATTTCAGGCGATACTGAGATATAATCCCATGACGACAATAACATCCATGTTCAGGAATATGTTTTATAATGTCAAATATCCTGAAAATCTGATGTGGCCGACGTGGAAAACAGCGGTTATTACTCTTGCAGTGGTGGCAGTGATTTTCATGCTGGGTTATTTTATCTTTAAAAAACTTGAACCGCGGTTTGCTGAAGAGATATAGCCTGTAATCAGCGGTCAGGACTTTTGAGATGATGAAAATCATCCCTGATTACAGAATTTGAATATGTTTAAAATGACTGAAGGAAAAATCTTAATATATGACAGAAGAAAATAAAGAAAATTCAAGAGAGAGCAAAGAAAGCAAGGTTACTAATTCTGTCTTGTCCAGAGATGTAAATGATTATGCGGTTTGCATAAAGAATGTAACCAAAAGATACAGGATACATTATGAAAAAAATCCCAGCCTTAAGGAAACAATAATTCATCTTCGAAGGACCAAATTCATCGAATTCCTTGCGCTTAATGACGTTTCATTTGATGTCAGGCGTGGTGAGACCCTTGGCATTATAGGGCCAAACGGCTCAGGGAAAAGCACCATGCTCAAACTTATTTCAAGGATACTGAAGCCCACAAAAGGAGAAGTGATTGTAAACGGCACGATTTCTGCGCTTCTTGAGCTTGGAGCCGGATTTCACCCTGATCTGACAGGAAGGGAAAACATATTCATAAATGCTGCAATACTTGGAATGAAAAGAAAAGATGTGGAAAAGAAATTCAGCGAGATTGTGGCATTTTCAGAGCTTGAAAAATTTATAGACATGCCGGTCAAAAATTATTCTTCGGGGATGTATATGCGCCTTGGATTTTCTGTGGCGATAAACGTAAATCCGGATATCCTGCTGGTTGATGAGGTTCTCGCAGTCGGGGATCAGGCTTTTCAGGCAAAATGCTATAAGGTTATTTATGATTTCATAAAGCAGGGCAAGACCATAATAATAGTTTCACATGATCTCGGAACAATACAGGATTTATGCAACAGAGTAATATTTTTAAAGAACGGCAGAATAGAACAGATGGGAGGCCCTGTTGCTGTGGTAAACTCCTACAGAAAATATGTGGAAAATATTGAGATAGAGAGAGCGCATGAGCAGCAGAAAGAAGAGCGGAAAAAAATATTCCAGACAATCATAGAAAATAATCAGAAAGTAATTTCCGGCGAAGATATAGACAGGCTGGCAGCTACCAATCTTGGGAATAATGTGATCAACAGGTTTGGCTCAGGCGATGCAGAAATAACAGATATAAGGCTTCTTGACAGCAAAGGACAGCAGATAGATTACTGTAAATATGGAGACGAAGTAAGCATTGAATTTGATGCTGTTTTCAAAGCCGAAGTTGAAGACCCCATTTTCGGGATAAGAATAGTGGATTTTAAAGGCAATACTGTTTACGGTACCAATAACAGATTAAATAATATAGTGACCGGAGTTCTGAAGGATGGAGACAGGGTAAAAGTAGTCTTTAAGAATACAATAGTGCTTATGGGCGGCATGTATTATGTCTCTCCTGCTGTAGGTTATAAGGATTTCAGGACTTACTGCGATTGGGTCAATAATATGCTCACCTTAAATGTAATAAAACATGAGAAAGCTGAAGGGATTGCCGATCTTAATACCAGCATGTCCATACTGAGAAATAACTGACTTTTAACATCTTTATTTGTGTGTGAAAGGTTTCTTCTTGAACCCTGAAGTTTTATTAATAATCATAAATTACAACGGCATAAATTTTCTTGGTGAATGTCTTGACTCGGTATTTGCCCAGTCTTATAAAAATATAAAGGTGCTTGTTGTCGACAATAATTCAAAAGACGGCAGCGTTCAGTATATAAGAAATAATTATCCGTCAGTCGACATACTCCATAATATCTTCAACAAAGGATATGGTGATGCCATAAACAGGGCGGTCAGGTACGGAATGCAGAAATATCCTGATGCAATGTATTTCGGAATTTTAAACAATGACTTAAGACTTGGTGAAAAATGGACTGAGAATCTTATAAGATATGGTGAAAACCAGCCGGAGTGCGGAGTCATGGGTGGAAAGATGCTGATTTATTACTGGCCCAAATACATAAACAGTACCGGCAGTCTGGTAAATTATTTTGGAAGCGGATGGGACAGGGATTTTTTTGAAATAGATTCTGAAATTAAAAGAGAAAGCGGAGAGGCTCTTGCTGTTTCGGGCGGCGCAATGCTTGTCAAGAAGGATGTTTTTCTGTCCTGCGGTTTTTTTGACACAAAATATTTTATGTATTATGAAGACATTGATTTCTGTTTTAAAGTCTGGAAATATTCAGACTATACCGTTGATTATGTAAGTGAAGCCCCGGTATATCATAAGTTTTCTTCGTCAAGCGGGGTGCTGTCTTTAAAGAAACATTTTTACCTCAAAAGAGCAAGATTTATTTTTATACTGAAAAATTATCCTCTTGGTTTTTTAAGAAAGATTCTTCCCGAAATCTCTAATTATGAAGTCGGATTTATCATGAAAGACCTGCTGGCAAGATATGATATTATAAATTTCTGGAGAGAATTTTATATATACCTTATTTTTCTTGCAAAGCTTCCTGTTATTATCGGTTCAAGGATTTTAAAAAAAGATAATAAAAAATTCTTAAGAGCGTCTAAAGCTCTGAAAATGTGGGGAATGGTGAGCACTACGACAACTGATTCAGGGAGAAAGCAGATACCCATGCAATATCTGGATATGCTCTGGAACAGATATGAAAAATTCGGAAGCCTTACCAACAGGATAATAATGGGCATAAATGACGAAGGTCTGAAAAGAGGATGGAAAAGCCTTATAACAAAAGGCTACCCGAGGGGACGGTTCTTTTTCAATTATGCAGATGCTGTTCTTGCTAGCCCCTACAGGGGAGAGAATCACAAGTACTATTTCCAGATGCAGTATTTTTTATACGACAGAAAACAGGACAAACTTTTTATTGATATTGAAGGCAGAATTTTTGAAGCCGGGCTTAATGAAAGAATGAATACAATAGTTTTTGAAGTCCCTGATGACTTGCTCAGAGATAAAAACCAGCTTATGGTAAAATTATCTTTTTATAATGATTTTTTGAAAAGAAGCAATAAAAGCCATGCTGAAAGAAATGAAATATTGCTTGATGGCGAGATTGCCGGAATGGATAACAGGGTATTTGAAAAATATATAGCCTGCTTCAAAGATCTTTTTGTAATAGAGATAGCGATTTTAAGCGATGATTCCCAGTATCTGAGAAGAGAATTCTCACTGCTTGAAAAGATAAGCGAATACTGATTTTTTCTTTAATTCTGAATCATGAAAAAGATAATATGAATAAAACAAAAGATGAAATTGAAGAAATAAAAGATACTGACAGGAACTGGAAGGCCGGTCCTGATGAACTGTTAAATGTTGAGGGCAAAAGATGCCTGATGGTTCTTCACAGATTCTGGCCATTCCTTGGCGGTTCAGAAAAGCAGTTTTTAAAATGGGCCCGGGTTCTTGACGATAAAAAATGCAGGGTAAAGGTATTTACCACAAATGTCTGGGATAATGATTATTTTTATTTTCCGGAAAAAAGATATATTAAAGAAACCTCTGCAAAAATAGGAAATAATATAAAAATAAAAAGGTTTAAGGTCTGTCATCTTCCGAGAAGGAATGCCATGCTTTCTTTTCTGGAGAGGTTCCCGTCAAAGACTCTGAAATTTTTAATCGGAAAGCCTTATATATTTCTGCCGGGTTATTATTTTTATATGTTTATGAGCGCCCTGTTTCTGCCTAAAAAATTTGACTTTATAATAGCCGGGGTCTTTCCGCATTATTACCTGATATATCCGGCAATGTTTTATGCAAAAGTCAAGGGCATACCTTTTATCATGAGCCCGCTCATACATTTCGGTCAGCCCAATGATGAGGAGAATTTTGAGCTTTTTCTTAATGAAAAATCAAAATATCTTTTAAGAAGGAGTGATTACATTCTGACTATTACTGATGACGAAAGAGAGAAGCTTGTCTTACTGGGGATTGCCGGAACAAAAATAAAGGTCAGCGGAGTCGGCATTGAAAAAAATGATGAGAGTCTTGAAGGCAATGGAGCAAGATTCAGGAAAAAATATAATATCACCGGCCCTTATGTTTTGCAGATATCGACACAGACTCATGATAAAGGCTCTCATCATGCTGTTGAAGCTCTAAAGGTTTTGTGGCGCAGGGGAGTAAAAGTAAAACTTGTCTTAATAGGGCAGATCCTTAAGGAATTTGAAGAGTATCTTATAAGACAGAAATCGGAAGTATTTGAGAACACAATAATCTTAAGCTATGCGAGCGAACAGGATAAAAATGATGCAATTGATGGCTGTGATGTATTTTTAATGCCCTCAAAATCTGATTCTTTCGGTCTGGTATATCTGGAGGCATGGCTGCATAAAAAACCTGTAATAGCGGCTTACTGCAGCGGAGTCACCGGAGTAATAGATGAAGGAATAAACGGATTTTTTGTACCTTTCGGTGATTATGAAATGATTGCAGGATATATTTATAAATTAATTAATGACAAAGAACTTTCAATGAAGATGGGCGAAGAAGGATTCAGGAAAGTAGTTAATAATTATTTATGGGAAAAGCGTCTGAAAAATTTTATAAAACTTATTGAAAATCTTAAATTATAAATTATGAAAATCGGGATAGACATTTCAAGATATATAGATAAATCCGGTGGTGTCGGAATCTATGCTGCAAATCTTATGAATTTTTTACTGAAGCTTGATTCTGATAATGAATATCTCGGGTATACATTTTTTTATGATTGTTTTCCTGATGGATGGAACAGTGAAAAAGAGGCAGGCATTTTTGCAGACTATTACAGAAGCCCTAATATTTATACAAATTTTAAAATAAATGCTCTTAACCGGCAGACAGGAAAACTTAAAAAATTATGGCAGAAATCCAGTATTGAAAAACATGAGGCTATTCTGGGAAACCCTGATGTTATTCATTCAACGGCATATATGGTTCCGGAGCTGCTTAATGCAAAACTGGTAGTGACCATTCATGATTTAAGTTTTCTTTTGTTTCCTGATCTGCATACTGAAGAAAACAGGAAGCTGCTGATGCAGAATCTTATATATGTTAATTCAAGACCTGACATGGTTATCTGTGATAGTGAACAGACCAAAATAGACCTTATAAAATTTTTTCATGTTCCGGAAGAACGTATAGAGGTAATTTATCTTGGCGTAGACCATATTTTCAGCAGTCCTGTGGTTGAGGAAAACAGGCGGAAAGTCCTGGAAAAATATAAAATAGACGGTCTTGACTATCTTCTCAGTGTTTCCTCCATTGAGCCCAGAAAAAATTTCGAAAGAATAATAAATGTTTTTTCAGAAATAATAAAAAAAGAAGAATTCAGCAAGATGTATCTTGTATGCGCGGGAGGAGCAGGGTGGAAAAATGAAAAGATATATGAACTTGTAAAGAAAAACAAAGTGGAGGAAAAAGTAAAATTCATAGGTTTTGTAGACGAAAAGGATCTTCCGTCTATCTATAGCGGTGCCAGATTATTCTTATATCCTTCGCTTTATGAAGGGTTCGGCCTTCCTGTGCTTGAAGCTATGTCTTCAAGAGTTCCGGTCATTACATCAAACATATCCTCTCTTCCGGAAGTAGCAGGAGATGCCGCGGTAATGATAAATCCTTATAATAAGAAAGATATTTACAATGCCGTCGTAAATGTTCTGAGTAATGAAAACTTAAGAAAGCAGCTTGTTGCAGAAGGCACACAGAGGGCAAATCTTTTCACATGGGAAAGTACGGCACAGAAAACTCTTGAAGTCTACTATAAAGTTTTTGAGAATGATAAGATTTAAAAATTAAAAAAATATTTAAATAGTTTGAATAATAAAATATTATAATACTATATACGGCCTGTTTTACCGGGGTCTTTGTTTTAATGATAATATGGTTTTTATGCGGAAGGAATAAATTTGAAAATAGCCTTGATTGGTTCAAACGGTCAGATAGGTACTGATATCCTGAAATATTTCACGGAAGAAAAAGAAGAGGTAATCGGTCTTACACAGGATGATATTGATGTCTGTTATCCTGAAAAATGCGAAAACGTGCTTTTTAAAATTAAACCGGATATTATCATTAATACCGCTGCTTTTCACGTTGTTGATTTGTGCGAGGATGAAACTGCTGCTGCTTTTGCGGTAAATGCAGAAGGAGTAAGAAATCTCTGCAGAATCTGTGCAGGACTTGATATTCCTCTTGTTCATTTCAGTACCGATTTTGTATTTGGTGCCGATAAAGAAAGAAAAATTCCTTATGTGGAGACTGATTGCCCCGGGCCGATAAGCATGTATGGCATTTCAAAACTTGCAGGCGAGCTTATCATAAAATATATGCTTGAGAAGTATTACCTTTTAAGGGTCTGCGGTTTGTATGGATATGCCGGAAGCCTGGGCAAGGGAAGCAATTTTGTTGAACTGATGCTTAAGCTTGCAAAAGAAGGTCATGAAATAAAAGTAGTAGATGATCAGATAACAACACCGACAAGCACCAAGGATGTGACTGAAAAACTCTATGAGCTTATTAAAACAGGAAGATTTGGGACTTATCATATGACCAATTCAGGGCAATGCTCATGGTACGAATTTGCTCTTGAGATATTCAGGCTTGCAGGGCTGTCCCCTAAAATAATTCCTATCTCCAGTATGGAATTAGGAGCGAAAGCAAAAAGACCTTTTTATTCGGTTCTTGATAATATGATGCTGAGATCTACAGGTCTGGAAGATATGAGAGACTGGAAAGAAGCGCTTAAGGATTATATCGACGGAAGACCAATTTAAAAATTTTAAATAATTTAAAGGGTAGGAAAAATGAACAATAACTACATATCTGCCAGACAGAAATATGCAGAATTCGGCATAGATACCGATAAAGTCATAGAGAAAATCAGCGAAATACCGCTATCTATCCATTCCTGGCAGCTTGATGATGTCATTGGTTTTGAGTCAGATGTTTTTTCGAAACCAAGCGGAGGGATAATGTCCATCGGCGATTATCCCGGAAGAGCATCTAATATAGAGCAATACTGGAAAGATTTGGAAAAAGTTTTATCACTTGTTCCGGGAAACAAAAAAAAGATAAGCATTCAGTCAACAGAAGGAGATTATAAGGGCAAGCTTAAAAACAGAAACGATATGTCAAAAGAGCATTTTGTTTCATGGATTGACTGGGCAAAAGAGAACAAAGTCGGCATTGATTTAAGCCCTGCTTTTTACTCTCACGAAAATGTAAAGGAAGGATATACGATTGCTTCCAAAGACAAGGCAGTAAGGGAATTCTGGATAGAATATGAAAAAAGAAACAGGGAGATTGCTAATTTTATTGGCAAAAGTCTTAAATGCGCTTCAATATGCAATTTCTGGATTCCGGATGGCTCAAAAGATATTACGCCATCAAGATTTGACCACAGGATGATACTCAAGGAAGCTCTGGACGAGATCTATGCAATAAAATATCCGAAGAAAAATCTTATCGATACTCTTGAATGCAAGGTTTTTGGAATAGGCTTTGAATTTTACAATACCGGTTCGCTTGAATTTTATATTTCTTATGCAGTCAGAAATAATCTTGGATTTACATTTGATACAGGACATTTTCACCCTACGGAGGAAGTTTCAAATAAAATATCATCCGTCCTTCCTTTTCTGGATGATATAGTCCTACATCTTTCAAGAGGTCTGCACTGGGACAGTGATCATGTCACAGTGCTTACAGATGAGATTGTTGCAATAATGCAGGAGATTGTCAGGGCAGATGCTTTCGACAAAGTCCATATAGGGACGGATTATTTTGATGCCACCATGAACAGAGTCGGAGCCCTTGCTCTTGGCGCCAGAGCTGCCCAGAAAGCCCTTTTAATAGCGATGCTTGAACCTTTTGAGATTTTGAAGGAGTATGAAGAAGACAATAATTATTTTGCAAGACTTGCTCTTTTGGAAGATCTTAAAACAATGCCTTACGGCGATGTGTGGCAGCAGTATTGTGAAAAAAGCAATGTTCCCGGTGATGGAGACTGGGTAAAGGAAGCCCTTGCTTATGAGAAAGCAGTATTGCTAAAAAGGAAATAAGGGTTATTTCTATCTCGTATCATAAAAATTCTTATCTTAAGAAAATCTATCATAAAAACAAGAGCGGGGCTTGAAGAAAAAGGAAAATAGTATCAGATACTGACAATAATAAATTTTGGTTAAGGTTAATAAAGATAATCTGTGAACTGATTAAATATTATAAAAAGCGAACTGATTAAATAATTATGAAAAAAACTTGATTAAATATTATAAAAAGCGAACTGATTAAATATTATGAAAAATAACTTGATTAATTAATATCGATAACCTATAATAAAAAAAGCACATAGTTGGTAGAGATATAGAATCCAATAAAGCTTTAATGTTTTGTTGGGTTCTTTTTTTATGCCTTTGGCAGTCATTTCCAGGTTTTTCTGTTAAAGGCATTAAAACCGGATATTGAAGCTAGCTGTCTGATTAAATTATTTATTTATATGAAAAGGATGATTTTTTTGGATAAAAAACTGGCAGAATTGATTGGAAAAGATAAAGTAAGCACAGACATAGGTGACAGGCTTTGTTTTTCAAAAGACGTCACCCCTTTATGTTATAAATGGATAGATCTTTATAAATTACCCCCTTATGTAAGTGATATTATTGCAAGTCCTGAAACCACTGAAGATGTAATAAAAATAGTAAATTTTGCAAGGGAAAATAATAAAAAGCTATTTATTTATGGAGGCGGTTCCGGTGTTGTCGGAGGAGTGATTCCTACGGAAAGCGGTATCACATTGGATATGACAAGGATGTCCGGAATAATAAATTTGGATGAAGAATCTCTTACAGTGGAAGTCCAGTCCGGAATAATAGGTCAGAATCTGGAAGATTTTTTAAATAAAAAAAATTATACTCTGAGACATTTTCCGCAATCTATACGCTCAGCTTCTGTTGGCGGCTTGATTGCGACAAAATCCACCGGACAGTTTTCAACAAAATATGGAGGAATAGAAAACTATGTAGTTGGCCTGGAAGCGGTTCTGCCTGATGGTTCTTTACTGAATACGGGAGATAAGCCCAGAAGTTCAACCGGCCCGGATATCAATAATTTTTTCATAGGTTCAGAGGGAGTATTCGGGGTAATTACAAAAGCGATTCTGAAAATCTACAAAATGCCCGAAGAGGTAAAATACCACTGCTTTATTTACAGCGATATTTTCCGAGCCCTGGACTCAATAAGAGAAATTATGCAGTCGGGCATCAAGCCTCCGGTAATCAGGCTGTATAATAGTGAGGAATCCCGCCTGAAATTTGAAAAACTTGGTTTTGACTATGACGGATGCCTGCTCATATTATGTTTTGAGGGTAAAAAAGAATTAGTAGAAGCAGAATCTTCAGTTGCCAAAAAAATCTGTTCCGGAATGCATGCTCGTGATATCGGAGAAGAACTTGGAAAGATTTGGTTTGAAAACAGATTTGACACAAGACACATACTGGAAAAAGAGGAAGAATATGGAGGGATGTCAGATGCAATTGAGCTTGCTGCTTCGTGGAGCAAGATCAAGAAACTTTATACTGAAGTTGAAGAATACTTTAAAAAGAGAAATATAACACTGGCTTCTCATTTTTCGCATGTTTATACAAGCGGTGTCTCTGTTTATAATATTTTCTATCTTAATGCCGGAGATGAAAAAGAAGCAATTGATAGATTTTACCAGATCTGGGATGATGTAATGGAAATTGCCCTGAAAAATGAGGCAACCATAAGTCATCATCACGGAATAGGAATCATAAAAAAAACCAGGCTGAAGCAGGAACTTGGCAAAGGGATGGAATTAATTAAAAAGCTTAAGGATAATCTGGATCCTGAAAATATAATAAATCCGGAAAAATTAATAGAAAACTGACAAACAACAAATTACTATGAATATTGATAAAAAAACACAAAGACAGTGCATATTCTGCCATAACTTCTGTAAATTTTCCTGTGCCCCCTATATTGCAACGAAAAATCAGAAAGTGATACAGACCCAGAAAAATTACCTTGTTTATATGGCTGAAAAAGAGAAAATCAAAGCAAACTCCGGCCTGGGAGAGGCCGCTTACCTCTGCAATGACTGCAGACGCTGTGAAACATACTGTGTTTTTGAAAATAAAAAAGTAATCAATAATAACAGGTATTCTAGAAATATCATTTTTAAAGAGAAACTTGCGCCTGATAAAATATATGAAATTTATGATAATTTTGCCAGATATGGGAATTTTCTTGGAGAGAAAAAAGAAGCAAAAGAAATAAGAAGTTTTGATAAAGATAAGAAATATGACTACTTTATTTATTTCGGAGATTATGTGAATTTTCTTGTTCCTGAAATTAAAGAAAGTTTTATAAAAATCCTGACCAGTTTAAATAAAAATTTTGTGTTCTGTGATGACGAGGTTTCTGACGGGACACTTGCTCTCAGCCTGGGAATGGAAGAACTTGCGCAAAAATTGATGGAAAACAATTTTAAAAAAATAAGCCGGTACAGATTTGATACTATTATCTGTCTTGATGCCTATTCCTGCTATGGCTTTAAAAATGATTATAAAGATTATGGCTATAAATTTGATTGCAAAATAATCCATTATACTGAATTTTTGGAGAACAATATAAGTGATATTAAAATCAAAAAAACAGACACCTCCATAAAATACTTTGATCCCTGCATGCTTTCAAGAGGACTTAAGATAAATGAAAGTCCGAGAAAAGTACTTGATTTGATTAATTCCGGAAATAATTTTGATCTCATAAATAACAGGAAAGATTCAGAATGTTGCGGCGGACACTTAAGTTTTATTTTTCCCGATGTTGCTGAAGCTATTTCAGCCAGCTTTTTAAAAGAGCTGGAATCTTATGATGATAAAACAGAGATACTTATAACTGCCTGTCCGCTATGTCTTAGCAACCTTTCCAAAGTACAAGAATCATCAAGGTTTAAAATATATGATTTGGCAGATTATATCGGCAGAAATATTGATTAAGTAAGCAGATGGCTTCAAAATAAAAGTATCTGTTTCTGATTTTTTGTCTCTGGATAAAGGTTCTTTGAAAATTCATTTCAGCAGTAAAGATTCCAAAGTTCACGAGAGTTTGTGGTAACGCCGACAGCTCCGCTGTCCAGGATTTTTTTAAGCTCTTCCTGACTGTTGATAAATCCTGAACAAATCACCGGGATATCAAAACTCTCTCTGAGAAGCCCTGAAGCTTTAGGGTAAAGTATGCCCGGTCTTATATCAATAAGATCAGGCTTTCCTGCTTTTACAAGTTCAATTCCTTTTTTAAAAGATTTTGTATCAAGAATGAACATTGACTGCATTACAGGAAAGTTGATTTTTTTTAAACAATTTATTGATTTGGGAGAAGATGAGGTTACCATATTGATTCCTATATAATCTTTTAAAAACTTTATCCCGTACTCATCAGCTGACAATCCTTTTAAAGTATCGATATTAAGGATTATAATCTTCTTTCTATCCTGATTATTTTTTGCAACATCCATGAGATCAAAAATATTCAGATCATAAAGCAACACCACCCTGATATTATCATATCCGGCATCCAGAACATCACCAAAGTTGTTTGTGCAGGGGATAACAGGGTTTTTTGAAAGTTCTCTGATAATATTTTTTACATATAAGTTCATTTTTATTTTGCAATATATAGTTTTTTATATAGGTAAATGTTTTTCATATTATAACATAATAACTTTAAATGTCTTTTATTTAAAAAACAAAGGATCCGGAGTATAGATTATGTATCTGCTTGCTATTGATATAGGCTCGACCTCAATAAAATCAGTCATATTTGATTACAAAGGCAGAATTGTTTCCTTAGGCAGAAGAAAGACAGAAGTCTTTTATGAAAAAGAAGGTTCGCAGGAATTTGCTTTCTGGATGCCTGAAAACATATGGGGAAACGTATGCGGCGCAGTGAAAGATTCTGTCAACCTCATCAAAGACCCTGGCCTTATAAGATCAGTATCCGTTACCGGGTTTGCCTGCGACGGTGTCCCGATTGATAAGAATGGAAACTGGATATACCCTTTTATCAGCTGGCATGATACCAGATGTGTCGAACAGATAGAATGGGCAGAAAGAAATCTTGATTATGAGGAAATATATAAAATAAACGGCCAGAAACCCTGGCTTCACAATACTATAATGAGGAATGTATGGGTAAAAAACCATCTTCCGGAAATATATAAAAAGACTTACAAGTGGCTTCTTATAGAGGATTATATAAATTTCAGGCTTTGCGGGTCTATTGCTACTGATTACTCCCTGGCTTCAACCACGCTTGTTTTTGACCAGAAGAGTCTTAACTGGTCTGACAGACTTTTTAAAATGTTTGATATTGATATGGACATATATCCCGAGCCCAAACCCAGCGGCACTTTTCTTGGAGAGGTATCGGGTGAAGCTTCTGTGCCGACAGGCTTAAAAAAAGGAACTCCTGTAATTCTGGGCGGACTTGACGGTCTTTGCGGAGTCTATGCAACAGCAGGCGACCAGGAAGAGGATCTTGTCGGAGTAATGGGGACTTATGAGCATTATCATAAATGTCTTGACAAACCTATCCTTGAAAAGAATGGATTACTTTCCAGCATCATCTGCCAGGCACATGTAATAAAAGGTAAATATGGTATTTATGGAGTAGCTGTATCAGCAGGGATATTTGAGTGGTTTAAAGATGTTTTCTGCAGCGAAGAAGAAAGATATGCAGAAGAAAACAAAAAGAATATATGGGATGTCCTGATGGATAAGGCGGCAGAGTCTTCTGCAGGCTCCGGCGGGATTTTTATGCTTCCTGATCTGTATGGAAGCGCGTGTCCTGTTCAGGATAATTATTCCAGAGGAGTTTTTACAGGTATTTCTTCAACCTCAAAAAAAGAAGATTTCATAAGAGCTGTTATTGAAGGACTGAGTTATAAGGGGTTCGAGCTATACGAAGCTATCAGGGAGTATACATCTTCCGAAAGCAGAAAGATAATGATAACCGGCGGAGCTACAAGGAATTCATTCTGGATACAGCTTAAGTCGGATATTTCCGGCATTGAAATAGAAGTGCCTGATATTGAAGAAGCAACTCCTCTGGGAGCGGCGATGATAGGGGGAGTAGGGACAGGCATATTTGAAGATTTCAGTGATGCCTTTAAAAAAATAGAAAGAAAAATTAAAAAATACAGTCCGGATAAAAACAATCATAAATTATATAAAAAATATTATAATGATATTTATAAAAAGATTTATCCTTCATGCAGGGATATAAATAATTTAATATCAACAAGGATTCTGTAATTTATTCAGGCCTGGACAGAAAATTTAAAAGAACTGGAGGTTAGCATGTACGGCAAAAAGATAAGGATGGGAAGGCTTATAGATCCACGATATGGAAGAGGAGTAATAATACCTTATGCGCATGGCCTTCTTCAGGGCCCGATTCCCGGACTTGAAAATATAAATGAAATCAACAGGTATATGGAGATATTCAGAAAATCAAGGGCAACCGGGATAATCATAAGTTATGGATATGTCAAGTACAGTGCAGACTATCTTATCGGAAGATGCGTTCCTTCAGCCGTAATCCTGATTGACTGGATAAATATGACGAAAGCATATAGGGGAAATGTTCCTTATGACGAAGTAAGGACATGCATCTGCACATCCATTGAAGATGCGATAAAAGTAGGAGCAGATGGTGTAATGACTTATCTCACTTTGGGATTTGAAGATCCCTCGCTTGAGGCTGAAGAAATTAGAAAGAATGGTCTTGTAGTAAAAGAATGTGAAAGGGTAGGCCTTCCTGTCATAATCGAACCCGTTATGGCAGGATTTAAGAACAAGGATATTTTTTATGACAAGGAATATTTGAAAATAAATGACAGGATAGCTGCAGAAATAGGAGCAGATATAGTTAAATCACAATATACGGGAGACTCTGAATCTTTCAGGGAAGTGGTGGAAAACTGTGCGGCTCCGATAATGATTGCCGGCGGGCCTAAATCAGGGACAATGGAAGAAACGTATGAAATGATAAGAGGTGCAGTACAGGCAGGTGCGGCAGGAACAATAGTGGGAAGAAAGATATTTCAGGCTGAGAATATTGAGAAATGCTTAAACGAAGTATGCAAAATAGTCTATGATGAATTTCCCAGAAATAATGACATACAGATAAGATGCATAAATGGTGTCTGCAGCGCGTCCGGTGCTGGGGATGAAAATGAACTTGTTGAAAAAATCGCCAGCCAGGTTATTTCTGAATATAAAAATAAAATCAGTAAATAGGAGGGTTTAAATGGTAGGTCCCAGACCCAGAATCGGCTTGTTTGCTACAGTCGATGAGCTTTATTCCACAGCATTTGATATGGCTGAAATTGATAAGGTCGTAAAAGATGATATATCAAAACTTATCAATAATTTGTCGGTTCAGAACGAGGTTGTTTTCAGAAAAATAGCCCGGACAGAAAAAGACGGAATTGAGGAAGGCAGGTATTTCTGCGGACTTGATCTCGACCTTATTATAATAAGCGAATTTGTTTACACTCTTGATGAAGTTATAATCGGATTTTTAAAAAATATTAACAAAAAGGTACCCATACTTGTCCTAATGGTTCAGGGTTACGAAGGAATACCCGAAGATCTAAGTGTAAAAGACTTTTCCAGATCATGGGGAATAAACGGAACAGTTCAGCTGACCTCATCAATCCCCAATATGGTTGACGGTTTTGAATATAAGTTTCTTGTAGGAAATCCTGGTGAAAAAAGCATCTCTGAAAAGATCAGCCTGTTTGCAAAAGCATCATGGGTAATTAATTCTCTTAAAAAATTAAAACTGGCATATCTTCCCGGAGTTTTTAAGGGCATGCATGACAACTGGGATAATAATGCAAAGCTTGAAAAATTATTCGGTATTGAGCTGGACTGGCTTAATTTTTCCGATGTGGTAAAAGAGGTCAGGAAAGTCAAAGAAGAGGAGATAAAAGCTGAAGTTGAAGATATGAGAAAAAAATACAAAATAATTGAGCCCGAAGACATTGATTTATATGACGAAGCAAGAATGTATCTGGGGGTTAAAAATCTTATAAAAAACAAAAACCTCTCCGGACTTACAATAACAGTCGATCCAAATAATTGTAATGAATTCATGGATTTCAGGGTGCTTGCTTATTATACAATGTCAAAACTCATGGATGATTGTTTTGCATGTTCAGATGAAGGAGATATGTCCCATGTAATCTGTCAGCTTATACTTGGAAAACTCACCGGAAGCCCTGTCCAGCAGTGGGAGAACTGGGCGTTTGATAAAAGCAAAAATATTGTAATGGGTGGACATAGCGGGATTGGTTCAACCAGGCTTGCAAAAGACAAAAATGAAATATATGTAAGAAATCTTATGTATGATACATATACTCTTCCTGACGGACAGGTAAGGAAAGGTTTTGCATTTAATTTTGTTTTGAAACCGGGAAAGGTGACTCTTCTTACCATGGGAGCTATTCACGACGAATATAAATTAAAGATAGTAAGAGGCAGTGCTATTGATTATAGTCTTCTTGATATACACTCTCCCTTTGCTGTAATCAAAATAGATAATACGGACATTGAAGATTATTTTGAGAAAATATGCAGATTCGGCTGTGGAAAGCACTTTGCTCTTGTCTATGGTGATGTTTCAGAAGAATGCGTATCAATAGCGGAAATAATGAAAATGGATTATCTTCTGATTTAATACTAAAAAATAAATTTTCTTAAACTATTATGACCGGACATATTTTTAAAAATAATGAGAATAGGAATTAATTTCTATCCTGATTTTGTTGAACTTCCACTTGAAGTTCTTAAAGAAGGCATCCTTAATGAAAAGAATCTTAAATTTGCAAAACAGATAGGTGCAGATGGTATTGTTGCATGGATGCCGTTGCCTGCAAAGAACGGGGTCTGGGCTTATGAGGATTTACTTGAATTAAGAAAGTTTGTTGAAAAAACCGGTCTTAAAATTGAGGCAGTTGAGAATCTTCCCCCTACTCATTATGACAGGATTTTATTTGGTCTGGAAGGCAGGGACAGTCAGATTGAAAATATCAAGACAACTATCAGGAATATGGGAAAGGCAGGTATTTACTGTCTTGGCTACTCTTTTTCAATTCCCGGTTACCAGGGACATTGCAGCAGAGGTGAGAATGGCGGCGGAAGAGGAGATTCAGGAATAATAAAGTTTGATTATGATAAGGTTGACAGCAAAGACTATCTTAATTATGGCGAATTATGGGGTGGCTGGAAGACTTCATATTATGATAAAAGCAAGCTGCTTGGAGAGGTAAAAAAGGAGCAGTTATGGGAAAGACTGATTTATTTTCTTGAAAAAATACTACCCGTTGCTGAAGAATCAGGTGTAAAGATGTGTATACACCCTGCTGATCCGCCGGCACCTGTCCTGAGAGGCGTAGAGAATATTATGAATACTGTTGAAGATTTTAAGAAACTCATTGAGCTTTTTCCCGGCAATTATCACGGCCTGGAATTCTGTCAGGGTACTTTTGCAGAAATGCAGAATGTGGGGCCCGACGTAATAGAACTCATACATTATTTCGGGTCAAGGAAAAAGATATTTTATGTTCATTTCAGAAACGTTAAAGGAACATTTCCAAAATATGAGGAAGTATTTATAGACGAAGGAGATGTGTCTATGATTGAAGCTATGAAAGCTTACAGGGAAACAGGTTTTGACGGGGTTCTTATTCCCGATCATGTTCCTGTTATAAATTCGGTTTCCGAGCCTTGGCATACAGGCATGGCTTATTCAATAGGATATATGAAAGCGGTGATGCAGGCTTTAGATACTATCTGAAATTCTTGACAAATTTTTGCGGGGAATATATTATTGAAATCGATACCATAAACAAATTAATTTCTGTTATAAAATCTGATTAAACAATTAAATCTAATCAAAACAATGCTTTCCAAGCATATTTCTATCGGAAAGGGGTGGTAATATAGTAATAATTTACAAATGTAATAAACAATCTTGTTATGTTCTAGGAAGGAGAGCAAATGAAAAAAGGTATTTTTTTCAAACTGTTGATTACAGCAATATTAATAATTTCCATGCTCGCAGCTTATGGCCTTGCAGGTTGTTCACGGGCTGAATCCACTGCAAGTGAAGTTGTTGAAGAAGTGGCTGAGAAAGCTGTTGAAGAAACAACAACCACAAAAGCTGCCACAGAAGAAACGGAAGCCGCCAAGGACTATTCAGGGACGGTTCTCTCATTGCTTCATGATAAGGGAGGCAACCCTAATTACCAACCTTACTTTGAGGAAATGGGGGCAAAAACAGAAGAACTATTCGGAATTGGCATTGAACCTGTTCCATATCCTACGACAGACGTTTTTATTGCAACAGTAAATGCTTCTTTATCTACAAAAGATGCACCGGATATGTTTACATGGTGGTCGACATGGAGAATGAAAGACTTAATCGATCAAGGTCTTCTTGCTCCCACCACAGCTCTATGGGATAAGCATAAGGATGAGTATTCAGAAGGGCTGAGGAATGCATTTACATTTGACGGAGAAGCCTACGGATATTCTTATACACAGGAATACTGGCCGGTATGGTATAACAAAGACGTATTTGCAAAGTATGATCTTAAAGAACCAAAGACCTGGGCTGAGTTTGAAGCAGTATGCGACACACTTCTTAAAAACGGAGTTACTCCGATGGCACAGACAGTACAGGGAAGATGGCCTACCTTTATTATGTTTGAGCAATTCGTAATTGGCGAAGATCCCCAGCTTTATGTTGATCTTTGCGAAGGAAGAGTAAAGTATAGCGATCCCAAAATGAAGGCAGCTTTTGAGGTATGGAAAGATCTTATTGATAAAGGATACTTTACTGACCCCGGTATAGATTATTTTGTTGATGCACCGGCCATGTTTAATACGGGCGAACTAGGAATGATTCAGGCAGGAACATGGTATTATGAATCAGTTCTTATAGCTGCAGGAGTTGCAGAAGACCAGATAGGTGCATTTATACTACCATCCCAGAAAGAAAGCGCCGGAAAGAATATAATTCTTGAAATGTCTCCTATTTGTGTCTGCGCAAACTCTCAGAATCTTGAAGCTACAATGGTAGCGGTAGATTACTTTATGAGTGCAGAAGGAAACGAAATATTTGCTAAGTTAAATAAAGCATATCCCTCTAATATGAACTCAAATACCGATTTCCTTCCCGAGATAAAGATTAAAATAGCTGATACAGTTAAGGGCGAAAATTATAATATTCTTAACAGATACTGGGAAGCAACACCTACACCTATTTGCGAGGAAGCAGTTGATAAATTCGCTGAATTTATAACAAATCCGGACAAACTGGACCAGATACTGGTAGATCTGGATGTGATCGCCGATAAATTCTGGGGTGCAAACCAGTAAAATTTTTTCAGTTTGCGGGAAACAGACCGGTTCTGTTTCCCGCTCAGGAATATATTATCGGATTTGAGGAATAAACTTATGAAATATCATAATAAATTTGTTAGTTATTTATATATATTACCTTCTTTTCTGCTGGTATTTTTACTGCTGCTGGTTCCGATGTTTCAGAACATATACTACAGTTTCTTTCAGTGGAACGGGATTGCTGAACCTATCTTTAATGGTTTTAGCAATTATATTCAGCTTTTTAAAGATTCGAACTTTTTTACTTCATTAATAAATACAGTCCTCTGGGTTGTGATTACACTGATTTTCCCTGTTTTCGGAGGCCTTCTGATCGCAGTTTTCTTAAGGGGAATCAAATTCGGCAATTTCTTTAAGTCGATTTTTTACATACCGATTACAATATCTTTTGTTGCAACAGGAATAATCTGGAATTATATGTATAGCAGACAGATCGGTGTTTTAAATACTTTTCTTGATCTTATCGGAGTGAATAAAATTTCCTGGCTTGTAAATGTTCCATTAAATACTTTTTCCCTGTTAATTACATGGACATGGCAGCAGCTTGGCATAAATATGGTTTTGTTTCTGATGGGTCTGACGTCTATTCCTGTAGAACAGACAGAAGCTGCGACAATAGAAGGAGCAAGCAAATGGCAGACTTTTATTCATGTAACATTTCCCATGCTCAGACCTATTACCACGGTTGTTATTGTGATGGCAACAGCAAATTCCTTTAAAGTTTTTGACCTGATATATGTAATGACCAGGGGAGGCCCTTACAGATCTTCAGAAACACTGGCAGTAACCATGTTCAGGGAGACGTTTACGATGTCTAATATGGGTTATGGTGCTGCGATCTCAGTGGTTCTTTCTATTATAGTTGTTGCAATTTCGGCTATATATCTGAGAACCATGGTTAAAAAAGATTTGCTATATTATTAGAGAGGTAAAAAAAATGGCGGTGCTCAGAAAAATAATTACATATATTATTATAATATTTCTTGCTCTTGCGTGGTTATTGCCTGTATTCTCGGTTATTCAGGCTGCAGTAAAAAGTCCTGAGCAGTTTAATTCTTCAAGTTTTTTCCATTTTCCTACAGAATTTGCCTTATTTGAAAATTTTAAAAAAGCAATACAACAATGGAAACTACAGGAATTTTACATTAATTCCATTATATATTCGGTAGTCGGTGGGATTATAACAATAATTGCTGCCTCAATGGCTGCTTTCAGTATTGTAAGATTAAAACCAAAATTTAACTTTCTTTTGTTTTTGATAATTTATTCCGGTACTTTGTTTCCTTTCCAGATGTACCTGATACCTCTTTACAAGATTTTTAACCAGACAGGCCTTTATGATACAAAAACAGGAATGATACTTGTGTATTCTGCACTGGCAATTCCTTTCAGTCTTTTTGTATACAGAGGCTTTTATTCGACTATCCCGAAGGAAATCGAGGATGCTGCGATGATAGACGGGTGTAATTCTTTTCAACTTTATACAAGAATATTCTTACCCCAGTCTATAGCTCCCACTGCAGTAGTTGCATTATTTCAGATGTCATGGATATGGAATGATCTGTTGTTCGGAATGGTGCTGACAAGAACAGGAAATGCCAGACCGGTAATGGTATCTCTTGCTTCCATGTCAGGTGTTAGCGGAGGAATAATCCCTTATATAATGAGCGGAGTAATATTTACTTCTCTTCCGACAATTTTATTGTTTATTCTTCTGAGAAGGTATTTTATATCCGGAATGGTTTTATCTGTTGCAGGAGAGTAAAAAATTTTATTTGAAATTTATTTCTTAAAAAGGGGAAAGTTTAATGAATGAAGACTTAACTTCAAGACAAAGAGTCAGAAAGGCTCTGGAACATAAAGAAGGTGACAGGGTTCCAATTGATTTTGGAGGAATGCGGTCAACAGGAATATCTACAATTGCGTATAACAATCTCAGGAAAAAACTAGGTATAAAAAATAGTCTTTCAAGGATGTATGATTTTCAGCAGCAGCTTGCTTACCCTGAAAAAGAAGTAAGGGATCTTTTTCATGTGGATGTAATAGATGCAGGACAGGCCTTTCTTGCTGATGACAGTGAATGGAGACAGTGGGAACTAAATGACGGTTCCTTATGTCTTATTCCGAAATATATTGATGTTGAAACAGACGATAAGGGAACAGTATTTCTTAAAAATAAAAGAGGTTTGATTGTCGGTAAAAAACCGACAACATCTCTTTATGTTGACCAGGTATACTGGCCTTACTCTGATGAACCTTCCATCCCCGAGAAACTGGATGCAGGTAGATTTGTAGATATATTATGGTCTGTGCCTTCTCCTCCATGGCATCTGGATATCTTTGATGATAAGCAATATGAACTTTTTATAAAAACTATTAAAAAATTACATGATGAGACTGATTATGCGATAATGCTGGGGGTTGGATGCAATCTGTTTGAAATGGGTACATGGCTGAGAAGATTTGACAATTTTCTTTCAGATATAATGCTCGATAAAGCCGGTGTTGAAAGACTGCTTGACAAACTGGTTGAAGGATATCTGAAAAATCTTGAAAGAATTTTAAGCGGGGTAAAGGATTATGTAGACCTTCTTCAGTTTGGAGATGATCTTGGCACACAGCAGGGCCCATTTGTGCCACCAAAAATATTTAAGGATATTTTTGCTCCACGATATAAATTAATGTGGGATTATGTACACGAGAAAAGCAACTGCAAAGTTTTTCTGCATTCATGCGGTTCGATTTATGAACTTATCCCATTTATGATTGAAGCAGGAGTTGACGCTTTAAATCCCGTACAGACAACCACAACAAATATGGAAGAAGAGAAGCTTAAAAAAGAGTTTGGAAAAGATGTAACATTTTGGGGAGGCGGGGCAAATACCAGAGACGTTCTTGCATTGAAGACTCCGTCGGAAGTAAAGGAAGATGTAAAAAGAAGAATACAGGTTTTCGGCAAAGGCGGAGGATACGTTTTTAATTCCATTCATAATGTCATGGCTGATGTACCTCCTCAGAATGTGATTGCAATGTTTGAAGCTGCTTACGAGTTCGGAAAATATTGACAGTGTATTTATTTAATAAATAATTACGAATAAATTACAAAGATAAATCGCATGTCATTTCCGGGGTTTATCCGGATGAAGTATTAACTTCAGCTATATAATTATATGTTATATGAATAAAAATATTACAATTGGAGAAATAGCCAGGCTTGCCGGGGTTTCCAAGACTACAGTATCAAGAGTTTTGTCCGGAAAGACAAATCTTGTAAAAGATGAAACTCTGGAAAATATTTCAAAAATAATTAAAGAACAGAATTACAAGCCAAGCATTATAGCAAGAAGTCTAAGAACAAAAAAAACAAAACTCATAGGACTTATTATTGCCGACATAGAGAATCCTTTTTATTCCAGAGTAGCAAAAGGCATACTGGATGAAGCAGAAAAGCTCAATTATACGATAATAATAAGTAATTCAAACCACAGCACTTCACTTGAAAAAAAATTATTGGATACTTTTATTAACCGCCAGGTTGAAGGGCTTCTGCTTGCTACGATAAAACTGGAGGAAAATATGGTCCGGATTCTTCAGAAAGCGGGAATACCTTTTATTTTAATTGACACAAAGACCGACATGGAATCTGTAAGTTATGTTACCAGTGATAATTACTATGGAGGAAAACTTGCTGCAGAATATTTTATACAAAATGGTCATAGAAATATTGGATATCTGAGGTGCGACAAGTTAAGCAGCTTCAGAGAAAGAATGTTGGGTTTTAAAAAAACGCTGCAGCAGAATAGCTTGAATCATGACTATGAAGTCAGTCTTGAAGAAATAACATGCATCGGCAAAATATTTAGTGATCTGAAAACCTTGATAAGGGATGAAAAGATAACTGCTTTTTTTGCCGGCAATGATTATATTGCCATACAGGTATTGAAATATCTGACAAATGAGCTTAAATTAACGGTGCCTGAAGACCTTTCGCTTATAGGTTATGACAATATATCGATATCTTCAGCGGCAATGGTGCCTCTTACAACAATAATGCAGCCTAAATATTCAATGGGGAAGATTGCTTTTGAACAATTGATGCAGCTTATAAATGATAATCAAATAAAAGGTACTGCCAAAATAGTTTTCAAACCGGAACTTTTAGAAAGGAAATCAGTAAAAAAAATAAATTGCAATAAAGGTTAAGAATCTATATAATCTTACCATATAGTTAAATTAAGGTTATGATTTAAATTAAAGTATATTTTAGTTGGTAGAGACAAAGAGTCCAACAAGATATTAATCATTAAGATTATGTCGTGTGGGCTTTTTCTTTTTTTGTCCACTGTTTTCTATAGAATCATTTATTAACAAACTTAATTAATAAAAAACATCATGATGAAAGATTTCAACTTAAAAACAACTGTATTTTACAAACTTATAGACAAAACCCTTAAGCAGAAAATACACCTGCATGTAAAAGAAGTGTCAGCGAAAGAAGGAGATGATATTTCTCTTGTCATTTACGACGAAGGGATAGAAAAAAAATTTGATTTTTCACTGAAAGATGCTAAAAGCGATTTTTTTGAATTTTATCTTTCGCCTGTTGAAAGCAACAGAAAAATAGTAGCGGAATTGCTTTCCGGAAACATTAAGTTAAAAAAGGAAATCGTATTAAAACCCAGGAGGAAATGGGAGATACATGTTCAGAATTTTACGCATACCGATATAGGTTTTACGGATCTTCCCAGCAGGGTAGTACGAGGATACCAGGAGGCAGCAAAATCAATAATTGACTTCTGCAGACAGACTGCAAATTTTGATGAGGGGAGCAAATATAAATGGAATGTTGAAACAGGATACTGGCTTAAGAATGCATTAAAAGGAATGGACAAAAATGAATTACAGGAGTTCAGGGAGCTTGTAAAATCCGGATTTATTGAAATAACCCCTCTTTATGTTGCCCATACTTCCGAATTCAATGATGAAGAGACACTTATAAGAAGCATGTATTTTGCATTCAGGTTTGCAAAGGAATGTGGTGTCAAAATCGAGACGGCAATGGCATCAGACGTGACCGGCCAGCCCTGGATTCTGCCTCAGATTCTTTTAAAATCAGGGATCAGGTATTTTTCCACAGCAGTAAATTCAACAATGGCGAAAGCCCCCAAGCTTGAGAGGCCTTTTTACTGGCAGGCGGCAGATGGCTCAAAAATAATGTTACTTGATACTGATGAGAGACAGGCATACCAGGAAGGTATAATGATAGGTCTTCATGAAGATTATGAGACTGTTTATAAAAAGCTTCCCATCTATCTGGAAGATCTGGAAGATACCGGAAATTTTAATTTTGACCTTATTGCCTTAAGAGCTCCGGGCTATCCGGGAGATAATACAAAGCCCAATATAGTTGTAAGCCAGATAGTCCAGGAATGGAACAGGGAGTGGGTATTTCCAAAACTGATTATTTCAACTTACAGTGATTACTTTAAAAAGTTTGAAAAAATATATGGAGATAAATTAAAAACTTATTCAGGGGCATGGCCGGACTGGTGGGTTAATTACCATGGCGCTGTTTCATTTGAAACAGGTGTAAACAGGATAACCCATACTGATATTTCCAATGCTGAAAGATTTTCAACTCTGCTTTACATAAATGACAGAAAGGAATACAAATATCCCAAACCGGAAATAGACTATGTTTATGATAAACTGCTTCTTGCCGATGAGGCAGACTGGGCTGCCTACACCAGTAGTTCTGAACCCGACTGTCTCCAGTCAAAGGGACAGAAATATGAGATTGCTTCTTTTGTTTATCAGGCAGCAATAGATGCAAAAGAACTTTCAGATAATTCCAGAGTATCGCTATCGAAAATGCTGAAGTCAGGCAAGGGATCAGGAATAATTGTAAGCAATCCGCTCGGTTATAAAAGATCGGAAATTGCAGAGGTAGTTATACCGAAAACAGCAATGAAAGGTAAAGAAGGATTTAAAATAATCGATAGTATAACCGGAAAAGAAGTAAAGTCTCAATTTATGGAACAGGAATTGCACGATTTTCAGACGGCAAGTCTTAGAATTGCATTTTTTGCAGAAGATATTCCTCCTCTGGGATTTAAGGTTTTTGATTTTATTGCTGATGATTCTGAAAAAAAATACATAACAAAGAAAAGCATGGCCGGCGACCTGATAGAAAATGATTTTTATGCTATCAGGCTTAATCCTGATTCAGGAGAAATAATGGCAATAATTGATAAAGCTATTAAAGAGGATATTGTAGACAGCGGAAGCGAGTACAGGTTCAACCAGTTTGTTTATGACGCTGATGAAAATGAAAGACTGGTAGATTTAAGCAACCATGAAATATCAGAAAAAGATATCCTTTTCCTGCAGCCTTATTACAGGAAACTGCATGCAGACTTTTATGATTCTCCTACAGAAAAAGTCAAATTCAAAAGATATTTTGCTGAAAACAGCAGAATTGCAGAAATAAGAGAAGGTTCTTTGTTTACTGAAATAATTACAACTTCTTCCAGCTATATGTTCCCTCAGATAAAGACAAGAATTATGATTGATAATATCAATAAAAGGATAATCTTCAGAAACTACTTGTCAAAATATGAAAACCTGAATATGGAATCGCTTTATTTCATGTTTCCCTTCAATGCTGTAAAACCTTCAATGAAAATCAATATCCACGGAGGATTTTTTGAACCTGAGAATGAACAGCTTCCGGGTTCAGCCAAAGACTGGTACTGTGTGCAGAAGTGGATAAATATTGCCGACGGGAATCGCTCGTTTTTATTCAGTCCTCTTGAAGCGCCATTAGTTCAGCTTGGCGGCATAAACACAGGGAAGTATCTTGATAATATAAAAATCGATAATGGGACTGTAGCGTCCTTTGTGATGAATAACCACTGGTGGACTAATTCTCCGGCAAGCCAGTGCGGCAGGTTTGAATTCAGTTATTTTGTGAGCAGCAGTTCATCAGAATTTGACCCTGTCAGATCCGGCAGATTTGGCTGGTCTTCGCATTTCCCTCTTATTGCGGATTTCATAAGCAGGGAAGACGGAAATGGCAAATATGAATCATATAGTCTTATGGAAGAAGAACTTCCGGAAAATGTAATCCTTACAGGACTAAAAAAGGCTGAAGACGGCAAAGGTGTGATTTTCAGATTTCTTGAAACATCCGGAAAGAGCTGCTGCTTTGATTTTTCCTTAAATGGCAGAAAAATAAAAGAAGCATTTCTTACAGATCCTGTTGAGAAAAAATTAAAGGTTCTTGATATTGAAAAAGGGAAAATAAAAATTTCCCAGCTGCCTTTTGAGATGTCAAGTATTTATATTGCTACGGATTGACTTGATATGTCTGTTAAACTAACTGATAAAAGAGGCTTATTTTGAATGATAGAGTAAGATTAAATGTAAGAAAAAGTATTCTTTTCATTATAATTATATTTTTGTGTGCAATATGGCTTGTACCTATATATTTTCTTATTCTTATTTCTTTAAAATCATCAAAGGAATTTGCGGTAACTTCATTCTGGGAACTCCCAAAGACTTTTGCGCTTTTAAAAAATATCAGATATGTTTTTATTGAAACCAAATTGCTCAGGCCTTTCTTAAACAGTCTCATTTATGCATTATGCGGGAGCACTGTGGCAATTTTTATATCGTCTCTTGCAGGTTACGGACTTACAAAATTAAAGCTTAAAGGGGCTTTTCCTGTATTTATAATAATATGGAGCGGAATGATATTTCCGGTGCAAATATATCTTATTCCTCTGTATAAAGCATACCTGACTCTGAATCTTTATAATACAAGGATAGGCATGCTTCTGATATATATTGCTTTGATTATACCGTTTTGCGTTTTTGTTTTTAGAAATTTCTTTTTAACTGTTCCGGATGACTATATTGAAGCGGCAAAAATTGATGGATGCAGCAATTTTCAGATTTATTACAGGATACTTCTGCCTAACTCCTTTGCTCCCATGGCAATACTGGCACTTTTTCAGGGTAGCTTTATCTGGAATGATCTGATACTGGGAATGGTTCTGGCCGGGTCAGATTCAGTCAGGCCTGTCATGAATGCACTTGCTTTGCTTAATGCTGTTTATTCGGGGAAAAACATACCTGCAGTTATGACCGGAAACCTTTTAAGCGGGCTTCCGATCGTTATTGCTTATCTGCTGCTTCAGAAATATTTTATACAGGGACTAAAGCTTCAGGCGGCAGGAGAATAGTATTTGATTATAACAATTTTACTTTTTTTATTTAATTATTAGCTATAGGAGGTAAGAATAGGGAATTTTAATTGGTTCATAAACAATAAAAGGAGAAAAATATGAAAAAGTTTTTTATCTGGCTACTGGTTTGTATTTCTGTAGTTTCGTTAGGCCTGACATTTACAGGCTGTAAAAAAGAAGCTGCGGTAACGGAAACCACTGCAGCCCAGGCAGAAACCACAGCAGCAGAAACCACTGCCGCTGCGGCTGAAGAAGAAACAGCGGAACCGCTTTCAGGACCGTTAAGACTTTTCACCGATAAACCAGGCTGGCAGACAGGATGGGATGCAATTTTTGCAGGATTCAAGGAAGCAACCGGCGTAGATGTGGAAATGACCGGATATACTGAAATCGACACTTATACAGCAGCTGTAAAAACAGGGATACCTTCTACACAGGGTCCGGATGTTTTTACATGGTGGTCAAATTATAAGATTGCCGATCTGGCAAAAGAAGGTTTACTGGAAGATCTCTCACCTTTATTTGAAGCAGAGCAGGGAAAATACAATCCGGGCATTCTGGATAGTTTTTCTTACGAAGGCACCATATACGGAGCTCCTGTTCTTGTAGCTTCATGGCTGATGTTTTACAACAAACCTGTTTTTGAACAATACGGACTTTCAGAACCCAAAACCTGGGATGAATTTATGGATATATGTGAGACCCTTAAGTCAAACGGTGTAACTCCTATCGGTTTTACAATAGGAGGAGGATGGACAAGTTTCTTCTGGTTCCAGCAGATATTTGCTTCGAATTATCCGGAAGCATATTATGCAGTATGCCAGGGAGAACAAAGCTGGGATTCTGAAGAAGTAAAAAAGACATTTGAAATCTGGAAAGAAATGATTGATAAGGGATATTTTACAGATCCGGGAGTTGATCTGGGCAATGATGTGCCCCCGATGTTTGCAAAAGGTGAAGTTGCAATGACATACTGTGGCGACTGGTATACTGCTTATTTTGATGCAATTGAATTAAAAGGCGGGGAAGATTATTCTATGTTTGTAGTTCCGCCATATGAGCAGAACAGGACAAAGACTGTTCTTTACGAAGCAGGACCTATATGTATATCAAAGAATGCAAAGAATAAGGAAACAGCACAGAAATTCATAGAATACTGGATCTCAGATGAAGGACAGCAAATATGGTCAGAAGCAATGAAGTTTGTTTCACCTAATTCAGCAACACCCAAGGATCATCTTGATTCTGTAAAACAGAAAATTTCTACTGATGTTTTTGGCGATCCTGACGCGAAGCTACTTGTCAGATTCTGGGATGTAACACTTGAAACTATAACCCTGCCTGCCTGCGCCAGCTTTGACAAATTTGTTCTTGCTCCGGATACTTACGAGAATGTCATAAAAGAGCTTGATGAGATGTCTTCCAAGGCATGGGAAGAATACAGAGCTCAGCAATAGTATAAATAAGTATGGTATTAGTGGTAAAAAATACCTGATTTTTATTCAGCAAAATGGCGGACATGTAAAAAATGTCCGCCGAAAAAACAGCGGGGAAGTCGTTAAAAATGAAAAAAACTGGAAAAGCCGGAGTAATTTCCAATTACCTTTATGTGCTTCCGGCACTTATAATGGTTCTCACATTTCTTATTGCTCCGGTAATTTTTGTAATTTACGCAAGTTTTACAGACTGGGATTTACTTCATCCCATGAGTTTTGTCGGATTAAGAAACTATATAAAAATATTTACAGACCCCAATCTTCTTGTTTCGACAAGAAATACTTTGTTATGGGTAGTTATGATACTTGCAATACCGATGTTTCTCGGACTTGTCCTGGCAGTTTTTATTAAGAATGTCTGGTTTTCAAAACAAATAAAATCAGTTTTTTATATTCCGCTTGCGATGTCAGGAGCAGGAATAGGAATAATATGGAACTGGATTTTTTCAAGAACCGGACTGCTTAACTCCGTGCTTATTTCGCTTGGTGTTTTAACGATGCCCTCTTCATGGCTGCTTAATGTACCGCAGAATACATTTTCCATGGCTGTTGCAGCTACGTGGCAGGTGACGGGCCTGAACATGATACTGTTTCTCATGGGGTTGCAGAATGTACAACCTGAAGTTCTGGAAGCTGCAAAAATAGATGGAGCAAATGAATGGCAGACTTTTACGCGGATTATACTGCCTCTTCTCAAACCTATTACAACAGTAGTAATAATTCTTAATATCATAGGTAGTTTCAAAATATTCGATATAATCTGGGTGATGACGGCCGGCGGTCCTGCAAGGAGTTCGGAAACACTGGCTGTTTCCATGTATAAAGAGTCATTCAGTCTTTACAGAATGGGCTACGGCTCATCAATAGCGGTGCTTCTTTCTTTTATAGTTTTTGCAGTGGGCATAGGTTATCTGAGAATAGCAGGAAGGGAAAAATAAAAAGTAAAACCTCTTACTTCCTAATAAAAAATAGTACCCTGTTATATGTATGGCAAGGTGCTAAGTTCTTCAAACGCTATTTAAGTTCTTCAAGCACTATTTTTAAGCATACTTCCAATAATTACTTCAATAAATATTAAATACTTCAGAAATACTGATTATGATTTAATAATATGGATAACCCGGAGAATTCAAGTCCTCTTTATATGCTTCCCACTCTTTGTCAGAAATATTGCCGTTTTTCCTATAAAACTCTCTGGCTTCATTTAGAATCTCTTCGATTGCTTTTTCCTCGCTGCCGGACAATGGTTCAGGCTTATGTGTTTCCAGTATTTTTTCCATACGGTCTTTTGCATATTCAATACAATCTTTCTTGTTTGCTTCCATCCATTCAAGATATGTCAGGCTGTCTGAACTCTTTGGAATGAATTGTTCGCTTTTCCACCATTTTCTTGTATGCTCTTCAGTCAGGTATGTACCTGGAATGGGGCCGACCTGGCTGATGACATCAATAGCCAGAGTGTCATCATTTATCTCTACGCCCTGGAGGAATCGACCAATTGTAGCAGCAACATCATCATCCAATATCAGCTGAATGGGGTGAAATGAAAGTTCTCCATATATACATCCGTGATATCCTATCTCATTTGCCCCTGAAAGCAGTGAAAGCATAAGAGATATTGTCTTTTCATAACCACACTGATAATCTATTCTCTTGGAATTTGAAGCGCCGGTTGAATGATTTCCGATAGGGATTTTATACTTTCTCCATACCTGATTAAATACCACCTGATGCATTGAACTTTCTATTCTTCCAAAAACAGGATATCCTGAGCGCATATTCTGGGCAAATCCGAAATCACTTACAAGCACGCCTGTTCCCGGCTTTATTAATTGCGCCATAACTACTCCGCCCATTAATTCTGCATTATTTGTAACGGTCGCTCCTGCTATAGTTACCGGTGATGTTGCTCCATAAGTGGGACCGCTTTGTATGTATAAAGGAAAGCCTGCTTCAATATTTCTAAAGGCCGATATGCAGGCATCCTCCTGATATGTAAGAGGAGGTGAGATTGCAACCACTCCCAGGTTTATTGCTCCCAGAGCTTTTGCCATTCTGATTGCAAATGTCTCACAATCATTACCGTAATTACAATGCAGAGGCATTGTGCTGTTTCTGAAATTTGCTGCGTCTCCTTCCAGCATCTGCATTACTGCAGGTATATTTTTAAACCCGAACCATGGCACATAAGAACCTGTATAATGAACTGTGTCCAGTGCGTCCATTATTTTAACTGTTTCATAAAACTCTTTTCTTGTAGGCATTCTTGGTTCCCATGTTTCCATGTCAATAGTGTCTTTTCCGGGAAAAGGAAGAAAATTAGATACATTTCCGCCAAAACGGACATTGCTCCTGTGACCACGGCCTTTTACAGTGAAACTGCTGGGGCATTTTCTTAAGCATTCCTCTACAAGCCAGGGTGGAAATCTGACAATCCTTTTATCCATATCCACATTACAGTCATTTTCTTTAAAAAGTTTCAGCGCCCTGTCGCTTTCAAACCTGATACCTGTATTTTCAAGAATGTCCAGGGTGTTTTTGTGTATTGATTCAATCTGCTCTTCAGATAATATCTCCAAAGGCCTGAGATTGCGTGTTATTCCTTTTTTTCTTATCATTAAAGCCTACTCCTTTCCAAGCAATGTTTTACATAATCTGGGTGCTCTGGCAGCAGTTGCCTCATATCCGTCTGCACCGATTTCATCCGCAAACTCCTGGGTTGTTGCTGCTCCGCCTATTATTACTTTTACTTTTTCCCTGATACCTTTATTTTTAAGGACTTCAATAATTCTGTTTTGCTCAGTTACAGTTGTAGTAAGAAGGGCGGATAATGCAAGGATTTCGGGATTATATTTTTCAATAGCCTCTATGAAATGCTCAGAGGAAATATCTACTCCCAGATCAATTACTCTGAAGTTTTCTGCAACAAGGAAAGTTTTAACCATTGTTTTTCCAATATCATGGATATCACCTTTGACTGTACCCAGCACCACAGTACCTATCTTTTCAACTTCCTTTCCTGATTTTTCAATCTCTGCTTCCACTACTGCAATAGCTCCGGACATTGCGCTGGCAGCTCCTACAAGATCAGGAAGAAAGAGTTCTCCTTTTCCGAAATCATCACCTATCTTCCTGATAGTTTCAGTCATTCCTGCCAGGATATCATTAGGTTCAATTCCCTCCTCAATTGCTTTTACGGCTGTCTCCTGAGCCATATTTCGGTTATAAGTAATAATTGACTCTTTCAGACTGTTAATAGTATCAGACATATTGCTATTCCTCCAATCCGGGAAAGCGGCACCATAGGTGCCTTCTTTATATTTAAGATATTTTAAGTATATCGGTAAAAATGTACTATACTATTTTTGCAGGTAGTCCATCTGGTAAATCAAGACCAAAATAGTAAAAATTATGCGTGCTTTAAGTTAAAATGCTAAAATCAATTAAAGCTTTTGTCAATACTGTCAGAGAAGTTTGTCTTTTTCTTTTTTTTCAATTATCGGCCTTGCCCCGTATACGACTCCTCCTGCTATTGCAAGTATTACAAGCATGGCAAAAAGAAGCAGGGAACACATTGCAGCCTTTTCATTCTGTGCTCCAAGCTTAACCATCATAAACACAAGAGACCCTTCTCTTACGCCGATTCCCCCAAGCGAAATAGGAAGCATGGCTATTATTGTTACCACAGGTACTATAAAGATGAAATCGACAAGATTCAGCTCTATCCCCAGCGCTCTTGCTGCAAGCCAGTAATTCAGTATTACTGCAAACTGCAGCGTTATACTGTAAAACATGACCTTTACAAGAACCCATTTGAATTTTTTAAATGAAAGAAAAGTCTTATAAACATTTCTGAGTTTCTCAAATAATTTTGATAAAAATCTGATTTTACCGGCAAGTTTTTTAAGTCCCGGTATGTTTGGATTAAGAACAAGGAAAAAAAGCAGAAAGCTTATTGCAACAAAAATAATTATGGGTATTATTATGGACTTTTCGCCAATAGTGGTAAATCCCAGAAATAAAGCAACGATTGCAAATAATCCTGAAGCAATAATACCTGAGAGTCTTTCAATTACTATAACCGATACAGAAGAACTCATGGGAAAACCGGTTTTTTTCGTAACATCATAAGCTCTGTAAACATCCCCGCCGATACTTGTGGGAAGAAAATTGTTAAAAAGCATTCCGACAAGAACAGAACCTGAAAGAAACGATATGGAAGTGTTCACATTTTGTGTTTTCAGGAGAGTCTGCCACCTGAAAGCAGTTATCCATATACCATAGGCATGTGTTAAAAAAGATAATCCGAGCAGAAGAATGTTTATGTCTTTTAGATTGGAAGCAATGGTTCTAAAGTCTTTGAATTGTGAAAAAATCAGAAATATTATTAGTCCGAGACTGATTGCAAGACGCAATGTGGTATTTATTATTTTTTTTCTTTTCCGGTAAAAAGCTTTTATTTTTTTGATTGCCGCCATTACCCAGGACCCTTCTTCTTTAATAATTAAATTTAGATTTTAACATGTAAATATTTTTTAAAAAAAATAAAACTGTTTTTTTATATCCTTATCCGGTGTTTACCTTATTTTTATAAAACCATTATCCAGATACCACTGCGCAGTGAGATTAATGCCTGTTTTCATATCTATCTTCGGTTCATATCCAAGCACATCTTTTGCTTTCCGGATGCTGAATGCCCTGTTTTTCTTGAAAAAAGCTACTCTTCTTTTAAAAATAGGTGGCTGTTTTTTAATTTTTAATAATTTATAAGTTCCTTCTGTCAATGCTGCCAGGGCGTAAATCGGCAGGTAGGGAATGTGGATTTTTGGCGGATTTACGCCAAACTCCCGTGCTATCATCTTTGTCAGTTCATTCAGACTGGCATAACTGTTGTCGCCTATTATAAATACCTCTCCTACCGCTTCATCTTTTTCGCCACAGAGAAGGTAGCCGTCAATCAGATTATCTATATAAACCATGTGAAAACAAGCTTGTCCGTTTCCCATGATAAACCATCTTCTGGCTGCAATCATTTTGAACATTTTCAGAAGCCTCATATCTCCCGGTCCGTAAATCGCTGCAGGTCTTAAAACAGAAACCGGCAGGTTTTTTCCTTTTGCATATCTTAATGCTTCAAGTTCAGCCCTGCATTTGGACTGCTGATAAGCGTCACCGGGGCTGTGTGGTTCGGTTTCGTCTGAAGGAGGATTTTTTACTGTCGTGACAACACCTATGGTGCTGGTATGAACCAGTCTTTCTACATTATATTCAAGACATGCATCAAAGACGTTTATGGAGCCTTTATAATTGGTATCCCAGTAAAACTTCTCATCAACATAGGCTTCCCTGTAAGCTGCTGCAACATGATAGACTTTTTGTACTCCCTTAACAGCTTTAAAAACCACGTCCCTGTCCCTGATATCTCCTGTAATTATTTCAGCTCCTGCTTTTTTTATCTCTTCTGCTCTGACTTCCGAACGGGCAAGAACCCGTACATCATTATTTAAACCCAGTAGTTTTTTTGCAAGATGACCGCCTGTAAATCCGGTGCCACCGGTGACAAGAACTTTCATTTTTACCTCACTTTTTAATTTTTCCTTATGCTGTCCCTAAAAAATATTCCCATATAATCGGAAGGTATTCCCAGGATTGTCCGTCTGAAAACCCTATCGCAGTTTGAGCAGGGATGCAAATCATCAATATCTCTGCCGGAAAATTTTTTTCTCATATGGACAATCTTATTGTCATTAAATATTTCTTTTAAGTTTTTCCTGTTTATATCTCCCAGCTCTAATCTGCCAAAAAAATCCTGAGGACAGGGAACGACTTTTCCATCACTTAATATTACCATTGCATACCAGAGGAATGTGCATTTTAAAATTTTTGTCTTTTTAAAACCGGTGTCAGCGCTTTCCGGTTCGGCAGTTTTCAGGGAACCGCCCCAGTTATGCGGTTTTCTGATAACGAATCTGTCCGGAGTATTATTTTTAAAAGCGGAAAAGAATTTTCTTTTTTGCTTTCCCAGCTCTTTTTGCATTAGGTCTTTATCATATTCGATTACCTGAATTGTAGTATGCGGGGTTTTTGAAAAAAGATCCTTTTTTATTCTTAAAAACTCATTTATTTTCATCAGGACATCTTCAAATTCTGCACCTATACGGTTTTTTTCATACATTTCCTTTGTATATCCGTCAAAAGAAAAAGATATTCTGTGCAGACCTGACTTTATGAGTTTTTCCGACATTTCGGAATCGAGAAGTACCGCATTTGTGTGAAGTCTTGTTTTAATACCCGAACTTACCGCATAATCTATCATTTCCGTAATTTCAGGGTTGATAAGTGCTTCTCCTCTGTGGAAAAGATTTACTTCATATACCTGTGTTTTGATTTCATCTATTATTTTCCTGAAAAGGTCAAAATTCATATTATTTTTTTGTTTATCAGGGAGATCTTTGTTTACACATAAACGACATGCAAGATTACATATTCCGGAGGTCTCAATCCAGAGTTTTACAGGAAAGTAGCTGACTACCTTTTTTCCTGTAATATAAGAGAAATATATTTTTAAGAGGGTAAAATAATACTGATATTTTTTCATAAATTTATAATACAATGTCTGTAAACATCAAACGTTTCCGCCGCAGTCTTTGACCAGCTGAATTTTCCGGAATTTGTCAGGCATTGCTTTCTTATGTATGCGCTCAGATTATCATTTGACAGAATTTCATCCATTTTTAAACATATTTCTTTTTCATCAAAAGGTTTAAACAGCAAGTCAGGATGCTGAAGCACCTCAGGAATTGAAGATGTTTCCGAAGCAATGACAGGCAGTCCGCAGCTCATTGCTTCCAGCACAGGAAATCCGAAACCTTCAAATATTGAAGGATAGACAAAAAGGCTTGCCATATTATAGAGTTGAACAAGATCGTAGTCGCTGATCTCTCCGGTAAATATTATATCTGCCTTGTTCTTGCTGCTATTATAAAAATCAAAAGTCTCCTCACTTTTCCAGCCGGTCTTTCCTGCGATTACAAGCTTAAGGTTTTTGAATTTATATTTTTTCTTTAAAAGGTCAAAAGCCATTATAAGAGTTTTGAAATTCTTCCTGGGTTCAATAGTCCCGACACTCAGTATAAAATTACAATTGATGCCGTATTTCTGCATGACTTTTATGTCTATGTCATCTTCATCCAGAATCCTGAAGATATCTTCAGATGCAAGATAAACGACTCTTATTTTGGACGGTTCTGTTCCAAGATATTCAATTATGTCTCTTTTTGTAGATTGAGAGTCTGCAATTATCATCTTTGCCTTTTTTGCATTTTGTGAAACCATCTTCTGGTATTTTCTGACAAACCATTCAAAATTAAATTCAGGAAATCTGAAAAAAGACATGTCATGGATTGTAAGAACAATATTTTTATTGAAAGTAGGAGGAATTATATAGTCAGGACAGTGAAGAATATCGCTTTTGAATCCCCTTATCTCTATTGCAGGGAATTTTTTCCGGCCCAGTTTTTCAAGCTGCTTCTGACTGACAGGGTAGAAGCTTGCTTTAATATTTTTTTGCGGATTGTTTTTTAAAAAATCTTCAAATATATGCATGTGCTCATTTGAAGCATGATATCCCGTGAAAATAAATTCATCATTATTTTTGGATTTCAGCAGATTTTTAATAAGATTATTTATGTATCTTCCGGCACCCATCCTGGTTCCGAAATTTAATACTGTTGAAACTTCTATTCCGATTTTCATGAAAATTTCATTATTTTAAAAACTGTTTTATAATCTGTCGATGAATTCGTGAACACTTACCGGTTCTTTTTCAAGCTTGTTGTGAAGCTTGGACGTCAGGATTTTCTTATCGAATTTTAGTTTGGTATTTTCAAGACTTTCCAGATAGCTTATATATTCCATATATCTGCTGCTGCCTGTAATCACAA
>DUQM01000091.1 GCA_012837825.1 Actinomycetota bacterium
AGATAGTTTTGCCTTGTCGGGTATTGATGCGGTAAAAATAAATATAGAGATAAATATTTCGAACGGTCTGCCTACTTTTTCCATAGTCGGTCTTCCGGACAAAAGTATCAATGAGGCAAAAGAAAGAGTCAGAGCATCAATAATCAATTCCGGCTTTAAATTTCCTCACAAGAAAATAATAATTAATCTTTCTCCTGCAGATATAAAAAAAGAAGGACCATGCTATGATCTTCCTATTGCTTTATGTATCCTGGCTTTAAGCGGCCAGCTCAGACATGATTATCTGGGCAAATCGGGCTTTATCGGTGAATTATCCCTTAACGGAGTACTCAATCCGATAAAAGGAATCCTTTCAATGACAGAGAGAGCTCTTCTGGCAGGTAAAGAATATTTTTTCATACCCTCATCTAACTTTGATGAGGCTTCCATGATTAAAGGCATCAAAATAATTCCCTGCGACAATCTGCTGCAGTGTGTCTCTCTTTTGGAAAAAGAAAAAGAATCAGTCAGATATTATAATGAAATGATTATTATCAAAGATAAAAAAAGAGAGCTGCATTCAGACAGAAAACCGGACAGCGAAATGGCTGATTTTAAAGAAATAAGCGGCCAGTTAAGGGCAAAAAGGGCAATGGAAATTGCAGTCAGCGGTTTTCATAATATTTTACTTGTGGGGCCGCCCGGTTCAGGCAAGTCTATGCTTGCCAAAAGAGCTTTATCGATAATGCCGGAACTTGATTTCAATGAAAGCATAGAAGTAACAAAAATATACAGTATCTATAAGAAAAGCATTAAAAACCTGATAACAGAAAGACCTTTCAGAAATCCGCATCACTCAGTATCGCTTGCAGGCATGATAGGAGGCGGCTCCTGTATCAGACCCGGAGAAATAAGTCTTGCTGACAGAGGCATTCTCTTTCTTGATGAATTTTCCGAGTTCAGCCGGAAAATAATTGAATCATTAAGACAGCCCGTTGAGGACAAAAAAATAGTGCTTACAAGGAACGGAAACTCCTTCAGGTTACCTTGTTTCTTTATGCTTGTGATTGCAATGAATCCCTGTTATTGCGGCTTTTTTAAAGACAAGGAAATAAGATGCCGTTGTTCAGTAAGAGAAATTGAAAAATACTGGAGAAAGATATCCGGTCCGATGATAGACAGGATTGATATTCAGGTGAGTATGCCAAGAGAAAAAATAGGAGATGATTATGAAAAGAATGCCGAGGATTCAGAAACTATAAGATCAAGAGTCCGGGATGTTTTTGATATACAGAAAAACAGAAATAATTATTTTGATTTTGATTTTAATTCCGGGGCTAATTCGGCTGCTTTAAATGAATGGGTAAGAAAAGATTTCTTAAAAAAAATGATAGCGGGGTATGCAAGAAAACTTAATTTAAGCGCCAGACAGATATCCAGTCTTGTGAAAGTGTCCAGGACAATAGCAGACATGGAAAATTCAGAGGAAATAAAGGAAGAACATATAACCGAAGCTCTTCAATACAAGATAATGCTGTCGAAAAATTATTTATCTGCCAATATCTGAAACTTTTAATTAAATAGATGGATAAAAATACTTTAAAAATTTTAAATTTAATTATCAATGAAAATATAAAGCCTGCCGACATATCAAAATTCTATAAGGATTCAGGTTCCTTTGATATAAAGATGAAAAACAAAAACGGCCAGAAAGCAAGTGAAAAAGATTCTGTCGGGGAAGGCGGATATTTAAAGAGGAATATGATAAATCACCTTATTGAATCATTTCACAGAAAAGAATTTCAAATTATTAATATTGCACAGGAAATATATCCTTATTTATTAAAAGAGATTTTTTTCAGTCCACCGCTGCTTTTCTGCAAAGGAAAAGCAGAGATTTTAAAAAGCAAATTATGCATAGCAGTTGTAGGTACAAGAAAATGCAGCAGGTATGGAATGGATGCTGCAGGTTTTTTAAGCCGTGAACTTTCAAAATTGGGTTTTACCATTGTAAGCGGCATGGCAATGGGTATAGACAGGATTGCGCATGGAGCTGTATTAAATGAAAACGGGAAAAGCATCGGTGTTCTCGGAACAGGAATAGATGTCACCTATCCTCCGGAAAACAGAGACCTTTTCAGGAATATGATTAAAAACGGGTGCCTGATAACAGAGTTTTTTCCGTCAGTAAAGCCATTAAAACAAAATTTTCCTGCAAGAAACAGAATAATCTCAGGTATAAGCATTGGAGTAATAATAATTGAGGCAGGCGAAAAGAGCGGAGCCGTCATTACAGCCAAAGCTGCTGTAAGAGAAAACAGAGAAGTTTTTGCAGTTCCGGGAAGCATCTTTTCTGACAATAGCCTGGGCTGCCACAAATTAATACAAAATGGCGCAAAACTTATTCACGGCATTGATGACATACTGGTTGAGCTTGAAAATTACATAAAGGATTATGGGATTAAAACCACGAAATCGGAAACAAAAAAAGAAGAATATGTGAACAGAAACAAAAAAACGGAAATTTTTGGTTTATCAATATCGGCAGACCAGAAGAAAATTATTGCTGAAGTGCTGAACTGCATTGATTATAATGAAAAAAGTTTTGAAGAAATACAAAAAATAACAAACATGGATAAAAACAAACTGCTTCAGATAATATCTTTTCTTCAGTTGAATGATTATATAATTGAAAAAAGCTTTAATAATTATGTATTGAATAAATAAATTAATAATATAATAATGAAAAAAGATAAATCATAGTGACTGGAGAATAAATGTTTTTTAAAAAAAAGGTTGAAAAACCCAAAAATCCGATAGGTCTGATATTGTACAGATATGATGAGATTCTGAAAAATAAAATTGGGAAAATCATAAAAATTGCGGTTGCCGGCGGAAAAATAAGTCCCAAGAGAAATTCAAAGCTGTTCGGAACTGTAATGTGCGACTTTGAAGAGATGAAAGAGAGTATTTCAAAAGAAAAATTAAAAACTGACTATCGGTCAGATAAAGCAAGAGATATTGTAATAGAAATGATAAAGGATACTGAAAATATTGTTCATGCTTTAAATGAAGAAGGTTCATCAGATTATGAAAGTAAGGCTATTCTGATCAAAGATCTGCAAAATGCAATAAATGAAAAAAGAGCCACAATCCGCAGTAAATTAAGAGATGTGGAATCTGATTATTATTAATTTTTTAACTATAAAATAATGCTGATAAACAAAAGTGTGGAAATGTTCGAAAAATTTATTATATTTGAAAAGAACCTTTCTCCAAATACAGTAAAAGCTTATAAAAATGATCTTTCAATATTTGAATATTTTTTAAAAAAAGAAAAAATAGCTGATACTGAAGAAATAGATTATACATTTTTTAAGAATTTTTTAAAATTTCTTGACAGATATAATTACAGCAACCGAAGTATTATCAGAAAATTATCCACTTATATCAATTATTTCAAATTTCTTGAGCATAATAAGCTTATAAAAACACAATTAAGCCAGAAGATATCAGTACCCAAAAGGGAAATGAGATTTTATGAATTTTTATCCAAGGAAGAACTTGAAAAACTGCTTGAAAGCATTCCTTGTAATAATGAAAAGGGAATAAGGGACAGGCTTATTTTTGAGATTTTTTATTCAACAGGATTAAGAATAAGCGAACTTGAAAATATAAAAATAAAAGATATAGATTTTAAAAATTCGGAAATAATAGTCTTGGGAAAGGGCAGAAAAGAAAGAATCGTGTTTCTGACGGGTGAGGCGGAAAATTTTTTGGCTAAATATATGAAAATAAGAAACTATTTTCTGTATGACAGGAAAACCGGTTCATATAAAAGCAGCGAATATCTTTTCCTGAATACAAGGGGTAAAAAACTATCTCAAAGATATATAAGAAAACTTCTTGGAAAATATCTGAATGCTTCTGATATAAAAAAGCATATTTCACCCCATGGGCTGAGACATAGTTTTGCAACTCATCTTCTGCAGGAAGGCGCAAGCATAAGAGCTGTCCAGGAACTCCTTGGACATTCAAATCTGAGTTCAACCCAGATATATACGCATCTTAATATAAGAAAAATGAAAGAAGATTTTATAAAATTCCATCCAAGATCAAAATGAATAAAAATACAGATTTTGTCCGGACTTAAAAATATTAAGTTAATTCATTTGCTCAAAAAAATATATTGTGTTAAAATCTTCCAGAAAAAAATACACACACCGCAAGATGAAAAATGGTGTTAAATACCTGCGGTGGAGGAAAAACCATTAAATTTAGGAGGAAAATTGAACGAAGTTACCATCAAGCAGCTTCTTGAAGCCGGCGTGCATTTCGGCCATCAAACCCGCAAATGGAACCCCAAGATGAAGAGATATATATTTGCTGCAAAAAACGGAATATATATCATTGACCTTCAGCAGACCATGGTATTATTAAAGGAAGCATTTGATTTCTGCAAAAATATAACTGCCAACGGTGGAATAATATTATTTGTGGGAACCAAAAAACAAATCCAGGACATTGTTGAAAAAAATGCAAAAGAATGCAATATGCCATATGTGAAGAACAGATGGCTTGGAGGGACTCTGACAAATTTTGAAACAATTCTCAAAAGAATAAAAAGGATAGAAGAGATTGAGATAATGGAGCAGGAAGGCGTTTTTGAAAAATTGCCGAAGAAGGAAGTTCTTGGTTTGCAAAGCGAGTATGAAAAGCTTAACTATAATATCGGTGGAATACGGGATTTGAAACGCATACCCGATGCGATGTTTATTATCGATCCCCACAAAGAAGAAATAGCAGTAAAAGAAGCAAAAAAACTTGGAATACCTATTATTGCGATAACAGACACCAATTGTGATCCTGATGATATTGATTATCTGATACCTGGCAATGATGATGCAATAAGAGCCTGCAATCTTATTGCAGGGGTAATAAGCGAAGCAGTAAAAGAAGGCACTTTAAATTCCGCAGCTATAAAAGCAGATATTGAAAAAGAAAAGAAAGAGCAGGAAGAAACAGATAAAGCTCTTGCAGATGAAAACGATATAGAAGAAGATACACCTGAAGATGAAGAAGTATGGACTTAATATTATTATAAACTTCTGCTTATTATTTGTATGATAATAGGCTTGTAAAATAGGAGTGTGAAAAATGGTAGAGATTAAAGCGGGACAGGTTAAAGAATTAAGGGATAAATCCGGCGTAAGCATGATGGAATGTAAAAAGGCTCTGGAAGCATCTTGCGGGGATATGGCAAAAGCAGAATTAATTCTTAGGGAAAAAGGTCTGGCTGCAGCAAGCAAGAAAGCAGCAAGAGCTACGAATCAGGGACTTATTGACAGTTATGTTCACCTCGGTTCAAAAATAGGTGTTTTGCTTGAAGTAAACTGCGAAACTGATTTTGTCGCAAGAAATGAGATATTTAAAGAATTTGTGCATAATGTTGCTCTTCATATAGCAGCTTCAGCACCAAAATATGTTGCAAAAGAAGAAGTCCCCGAGGAAGTAATCGCTGCCGAAAAGGATATTTGCAGAAAACAGGCATTAAATGAAGGAAAACCCGAAGCTGTTGTTGAAAAAATAGTTGAGGGCAAACTTAAAAAGTTCTATGAAGAAAACTGTCTTATTGACCAGCTGTATGTAAAAAATAATGATATGACAATAGGAGATCTTCTTAAAGATGCAATACTTAAAATAGGTGAAAATATAGTTATAAAAAGATTTGTAAGATTTGTTCTTGGTGAAGAGATATAAAATATATCCTTTCATTGAATTAAATAGTAAAAGTTAATTATCGTATCATTTTTTCTAATATGCATTCAATTATATATAAAAGGGTGTTGCTTAAAATCAGCGGAGAGTCATTAAAGAATGACAACAGCACCGGTATTGATTTTAAGATAATGGACAGGGTAGCTGATGAGATAAAGGAAGTAAGTGAATGGGGAGTAGAAATAGCTATCGTAATAGGCGGTGGAAATTTCTGGCGCGGTATCAATGCAAGTGAGCTTGGCATGGAAAGGGTTGCAGCTGATTATGCCGGAATGATAGCTACGATAATCAATGCTGTTGCTCTTCAGGATGCTCTTGAAAAAAAAGGTGTGATAACAAGAGTACAGTCGGCAATTACGATCCAGGAGGTAGCGGAACCTTTTATAAGGAGAAAAGCGGTAAGACATCTTGAAAAAAAACGTGTTGTTATTTTTGCCTGCGGAACAGGAAATCCTTATTTCAGCACAGACACTGCGGCAGCTTTGAGGGCTCTTGAAATTAATTCAGAAGTTATTTTCAAAGCCACAAAGGTTGACGGAGTTTACGACAGGGATCCCATGAAGTTTAGTGACGCTGTCAGATTTGACAATCTCACATATCTTGACGTTATAAAAAAAGGCTTGAAAGTTCTTGATTCCACAGCTACAACATTATGTATGGATAATGAAATTCCCATAGTAGTGTTCGACATAACAAAACCAGGGAATATAAAAAAAGCATTATCAGGAAAAAAAATAGGTACTTTGATTAGCAAGGGGTAAAAAATGAGTGATGTTCTTTTAAAGGATGCTGCCAAGAAAATGAATATTACAATTGATAAAACCGTTAATGAATTTAATTCTATCAGAACCGGCAGAGCTTCTATAAGCCTTCTTGACAGGGTTACGATTGATTATTATGGAACAAAGACTCCGATCAGACACATATCCGGTATCAGCACTCCTGATTCCAGAACCATTGTAATATCACCGTATGAGGCAAAATTTTTAAAGGATATAGAGAAACAGATACTTGTATCGGATCTCGGGCTGAATCCTTCCAACGATGGAAAAGTAATCAGACTTATAATTCCCCCTCTTAATGAAGAGAGAAGAAAAGAATTAGTTAAAGTCGTAAAAAAAATTACTGAAGAGTCCAGAATAGCGATAAGGAATATCAGGAGAGAAGCAATAGAAGAATTTAAGAAAATGGAGAAGAAATCAGAAATTACTGAAGACGATCTGAAAAAACTGGAAGACGACATACAGAAACTGACTGATGACAGCATTGAAAAGATAAATCAGATACTTGCCCAAAAAGAAAATGAAATAATGGAAGTGTAGGTGTTTTCCTATAAAATTCAATTTTTTTTCAAGAGCTGATGATCCCGGAAAAAGTCTTGCATTAGATATTATTAAAAAAAATCCTGTTCCATTGCATGTTGCAGTAATAATGGATGGAAATGGAAGATGGGCTACAAAAAAAGGGCTCCCTCGTATTGCAGGCCACAGAGAAGGTGTAAAATCATTGAAATGCATTGTCAGGCTTTGTGGCGATCTTGAAATCAGATATATCACGGCATATGCTTTTTCCAGTGAAAACTGGAACAGACCCGAAAGTGAAGTTAGCAGTCTCATGAAACTATTTTATGATACTCTTGCTTCCGAACTTGAAGATCTTAACAGCAATGGAGTTAAAATAATTCTCCTTGGAGACAGGGAGAATATTCCTGAAAAAGTACTTAAAAAATTCCAAGAAGCTGAAAAAATCACAGAGAACAACACAAGAGTAATACTGAATATTGCATTTAATTACGGTTCCAGGCAGGAAATAATAAATGGTGTGAAAAAAATATACATGGCTGTCAATAACGGCCATATCGGAGCAGATGAAATAAATGAAAAAACATTTCCTGATTTCTTATATACAAAAAATCTGCCTGATCCTGATCTTTTAATAAGAACCAGCGGAGAATACAGACTGAGTAATTTTCTTTTATGGCAGACTGCTTACTCCGAATTTTATTTTACAAAGACTTTATGGCCTGATTTCAGGGAAAATGACTTTTTAAAAGCTGTTCTTGAATATCAAAAAAGAAACAGGAGATTTGGCAAAATTTAATCATGGGTATGGCATTGCAATACATATATGCACTCCTTGCATTTTCTCTGATAATAATTGTACATGAATTAGGTCATTTTATTCTTGCAAAGATAAACAAAGTACATGTTGAAGAATTCTTTGTCGGCATAGGGCCGAAATTATTAAAGTTCAAATCAAAAAGCGGGACTTTATGGGGTCTGTCAGCCATACCTGTAGGCGGATATAATAAAATAAGCGGTATGAACAGAGAGGAAGAGATACCTGCAGGCAGGGAAGACAAAGTATTTTATAAAAAGCCCTACTGGTCAAAAATATCGATAATAGTCGGCGGAGCTTTTTTTAATATCTTATTTGCCTTTCTGCTCATATTCATTTTTTTCAGCATGGGTATATATTCTGCAACAAATAAAGTCGATTTTATTGAAGAAGGTTCACCTGCATATGTTTCCGGAATTCAGGTATATGATGAAGTCATTAAAATAAAAGATACTGAAATCAGGAATTGGGAAGAATTCTCAGAAAATATAAAAAAATATCCCGGCGAAAATGTATCTTTGCAAATAATAAGAGATAATGAACTTATTGAAATAAAAGTCATGCTTGGGGAAAAAGAAGGAGAAGGCTATCTTGGGATAAGTCCGTCTGTTGAAAAACAGATTCCCGGATTTTTTAAGGCAATAAAAGAAAGTTTTAAATTTATCGGTGATTTTTTTATAAGCTATTTTAAACTTCTGGGAATGTTATTTACAGGTCAGCTTGGTTTTGAGCAGGCACGACCAGTTTCCCCGATAGGGCTTGTTTCAATTTTTCAACAATCTGCATCTATAGGTTCACAGTATTTTATTATGATTATTGCTCTTGTTTCACTTTTGCTTGGATTCAGCAATATAATACCCCTTCTTCCTCTTGACGGCGGCCATATAGTTGTACTTACAATTGAAGCAATAAGAAGAAAGCCATTAAGCAGAAAAGCTGTAAATATTTATAATTCAATAGGAATAGTTATTTTTATTTCCTTGTTTCTTGTGGGGATAGTATTTGATATATTAAAACCTATAAACATAATGAATATGTAGAAAAATGGAAATAAAGAGAAAAAAAACGAAAGAAATAAGGATAGGCGGAAAAGTAATCGGTGGCAATAATCCTGTTCTTGTTCAATCCATGACTAAAAACAAATCCTGCGAACAGTTTTTGTTAAGGGAAGAAATAAATAATCTGATTTCAGCAGGCTGTGAAATAATCAGGGTCGCAGTAACAGATGCAGAATCCATAAAAAACATCAGGAAATTCATAAAAGAAGGATTATTCAGCAACAATCCTGTCGTTGGCGATATTCAGTTTGACAGCAGGCTTGCACTGGATTCACTGAAAGCAGGCCTGGACTGCATAAGAATAAATCCCGGGAATATCGGAGGAATAGAAAAAACCGGAATACTAATTGAAGAAGCAAAAAAAAGAAATGCATGCATAAGAATAGGCGTTAACTCAGGTTCTGTGGACAAGAGGTCATTAAAAAAAAATAATTTTAATATAAGAGAAGCATTGCTTGACAATACTCTCGAATATATAAGATTTTTTGAAAACTGCAATTTTTATAATTTCAAAGTGTCTGCAAAAGCGTCATCCGTAACTGATTCCATCTATATTTACAGAACACTTTCTGAAAAAACTGATTATCCTCTTCATGTGGGAATAACTGAATCAGGCAATGAATTCACAGGTGCAATTAAATCCTCTGTTGGCATGGGAATACTCTTAAACGAAGGTATCGGCGATACGATAAGAGTCTCACTGACTTCCGATCCGATAAAGGAAGTAAAAGCAGGATATGCAATATTATCAAGTCTTGGTCTGAGAAGTTATGGAATAAATCTAATATCCTGTCCAACATGCGGAAGGACGAAAGTTAATCTTAAATATTATGTTGAAAGTATAGAAAAAATCACATCCGGAATAAAAGAACCGTTAACGGTAGCTGTAATGGGATGTATTGTTAATGGTCCCGGGGAAGCCAAAGATGCTGATATAGGAATTGCATTTGGAGAAAAGAAAGCAGCTGTTTTTGTAAAAGGTAAAATTATCAAAAGAGTAAATGAAGAAGATGTAATAGAGTTGTTTTCACAGGAACTGGAGCAACTTGTTGAAAATAAACATAGTGTCTTGGCAAGATCTGAAAAAAACTGATAATATTTCCAACATATTGTTTCAGAAACTATAATTTAATTTATTCATACAAAAGCGATAGGAGAGTTAATTGAGATTTACCAATAATTTTATACCCACATTAAAAGAAGAGCCAAGTGAATCTGAAATAATAAGCCATTCGCTTTCTATCAGATCCGGTCTTATAAGAAAAGCAGCATCAGGGATTTATTCTTTTCTTCCTTTTGGTTTTAAAATATTGAAAAAAATTGAGAACATAATAAGAGAAGAGATGGACAGAACAGGAGCCCTGGAAGTGCTGATGCCTGTGATTCAGCCCGGAGAATTATGGCAGAAAACAAACAGATGGTATGAGTACGGTCCTGAGATGTTCAAGATAGCAGACAGAAACAAAAGAGATTTCTGTCTCGGCCCTACACATGAAGAGCTTTTCACGACTATCGCAGGCGCTGAGTTAAATTCTTATAAAGATCTCCCGATAAATTTATATCAGATACAGGTAAAGTTCAGAGATGAGATAAGGCCAAGATACGGACTGCTAAGAGCAAGAGAATTCATCATGAAGGACGCATATAGTTTTGGGGCAGACCAGGAACAGCTTGAAGAGGATTACAATTCCATGTACAAAGCTTACTGCAGGATAATTGAGAGGATAGGGCTGAGATACAAAATAGTTGAGGCTGACACAGGATTGATCGGCGGCAGCTCTTCGCATGAATTTATGGTTCTGGCTGAAAATGGAGAAGAGACAATAGTATATTGTGATGAATGCGGTTATGCGGCAAATGCTGATAATGCCGAATATGAAATAAATGCTTCTGAAGATGCAGGCGCACAATCTGAAAAAGAATTAAAGGAGGTGCATACGCCGGATATAAAAACAATAGAGGAACTTGCGGATTTTTTGAAAATAAAAAATTCAGGAATTATAAAAACAATTCTTCTGAAAGATGAGGATAGTAACTTTTATGCTGTTGTCTTATCAGGGGACAGATTTCTGAATATAAACAAAGTCGAAAAAATGCTTGGAAAGAATCTGGTGTTTATCAATGAAGAAAATAATACCCTAAATCTTCCTGTCGGTTTTGTAGGTCCTGTGAATATGGATAAAAAAGTGAAGATTATCGCTGATTATTCAGTACTTGCAAGAAAAAATATGGTTGCAGGGGCGAACAGGCAAAATTATCATATCGTTAATGTTGATACAGACAGAGATTTTCAAGCAGACCAGCGGGGTTCTTTTTCATTTCCGGTAAAAGGAGATCTTTGTCCCAAATGTAAAAACATGCTGAGTTTTGAAAAGGGAATAGAAGTAGGTCATATTTTCAAACTAGGCACTAAGTATAGCGAGAAATTAAATTCAAGATTTCTGGATATTAATGGAAATCTGCAGCCTTTTGTTATGGGGTGCTATGGAATAGGCGTAACCAGACTTGTGGCTGCAACCATAGAGCAGTGTCACGACGATAAAGGAATAATATGGCCTGAGAGTATTGCACCTTTCAAGACAGTTGTTATCGTAACAAATATGACAGATGAAAAACTGAAGAATGCAGGAGAGGAAATATATAATAATCTTATTTCCGAAAAAATAGAAACATTGTTTGATGACAGGGAGATTAGTGCCGGTATTAAATTTAAAGATGCGGATCTTCTTGGAATTCCCTTTAAGATAATAGTAGGAAGAAAATATCTCCAAAATGGTAAAATTGAAATTGAAAGCCGGGCAACTTCCTTCAAAACGGAGACTGTGCCTGCGGAGATCCAGACTTATCTCAAAAAAAACTGACTGTAATAAAAATGTTTGAAATTAATGAAAAAATTACTTTACAGGGAACCATTGAAAGAATTGTCTTTAAAAGTGAAAATAATGATTATAAAATCTGCCGGCTCAGGATAAGCAATTCAGATGAAATAGAAACAATTTTCGGTAATTTTTTTGATATAAATAAAGGTGAAAATGTACAGATTATCGGAGAATATGTCAATAATCCAAAATATGGCAGACAGATAAAAATTGAGAAAATTACTGTAATTCCTCCTTCTTCCAATGCAGGTATTGAAAAATATATCGGTTCAGGACTTATTCCAGGCGTAGGGCCTGTAATGGCAAAAAAAATAGTTCAGCATTTTGGGGAAAAAACTCTTTCAATTCTTGATAATGAAATAGAAAAATTAGGCGAAATTGAAGGATTTGGAAAAAAAAGAATAAAAAATATTAAAAAAGAATGGAAAAAACAGGCTCAGACAAGAGATACTATGATTTATCTGCAGTCTCTTGAAATTACTCCCTCAAATTCTGCAAAAATATTAAAAAAATATGGTAATGATACTGTTTCAGTAGTGAAGAATAATCCTTACAGGCTTTGTGAAGATATTTTTGGTATAGGGTTTCGAACAGCTGACAGGATTGCGCTTAATTCAGGCATTTTAAAGAACTCACCTTTCAGAATAAGTTCAGGAATTAAATATATACTGAAAAAGTTTGAGGAAGACGGGCACTGCTTTCTCCCGTATGATTTACTGATCGCAAAAGCTCTGGAATTCCTTGAAGTGGAAATGCTTGAAGTGGAAAAATCGCTTGAAATCCTGAGTATGGAGCACCAGGTAGTTATTGATAAAGAAAAAGTATATCTTATTGATACTTATGAAGATGAACGGTTTGTTGCAGATAAATTGAAAAAAATAAAACATTATAAAATAAATAATGTTTTCGAGGACTATGACTGGGATAGAAAAATACAGGAGCTTTCATCAAAAGTAAAGGTTATTCTTGATGATGATCAGAAAGATGCCATCAAAAGTGCTTTATATGAAAAAATAATGGTAATTACCGGAAGCCCCGGAACCGGTAAAAGCACAATAGTGAATTTTATATTGAATATTTTTGAATTTGAAAATATGTCTGTTTTTCTTTCAGCACCCACGGGAAGAGCGTCAAAAAGATTATCTGAAACTACAGGCAAAGATGCAAAGACACTTCACAGACTGCTTGAATATAACCCAAAGACAAATTCGTTTAATAAAAACAGATACAACAAGCTGAAATGCGATTTACTTGTAATTGATGAATCATCCATGATTGATATCAAGATTGCAAGGGTATTGGCAGATGCCCTGGATGAAAAAACAAGAGTAATATTTGTTGGTGATTATGATCAGTTGCCCTCAGTCGGTCCGGGAAATGTTTTAAGCGATATTATTAATTCGGGAAAGTTTCCGGTTATCAGACTGACAAAGATATACAGACAATTCGGTAAAAGCATGATAATCAGAAATGCCCACATGATTAGAGACGGAATCTATCCAAAACTTTATCAGGCGGACATGCCGGAAAAATCCGATTTTTATTTTGTTGAAAAAAATGATCAGGAGGATGCTGTAAACGCAATAATAAAATTATTGTATCGTAATATTCCCGACAAGTTCGGTTTTGATCCTGTAAAAGATGTGCAGGTGCTTGTACCTGTTTATAAAGGAATAGCAGGTGTGGACAATCTTAACTGCCGGATACAGAACATTTTCAATAAAAGACAGGAAAAAATAATAAGAGGAAAAAATGAATTCAGGCTGAATGACAAAATAATACAGCTTAAAAATGACTATGAAAAAGATGTTTTCAACGGAGATATAGGGTTTATAAAAGAAATTGATTTTACAAATCAGAAATTCAAGGTGGATTTCGAAGAAAAGAAAGTAGTTTATGATTTTTATGATGCAGATCAGCTCTCTCTTTCATATGCTATTTCAATTCATAAATCACAGGGTTCTGAATTTAAATGCGTGATAATACCTGTTCTGACTTCACATTACATGTTGCTGCAGAGAAATCTTATTTATACCGCTTTGACCAGAGCAAAAGAACTGGCGGTAATTGTAGGCAGTAAAAAAGCCATAGGCATGGCTGTTAGCAAGAATTATGTTGAGAACAGGTTTACGAATTTAAAAAATCTTTTATAAAATCCATCTTTTCCCGGAAATAATTTAACCGCAGGCAGGTCTTTATTATGAAAGTCTTAACTATGCCTGTATTGAATTATTTTTTTTTCATGCTATAATCATTCAAGGTTTTTTTAGTTATATATTATCTTATGTTAGTGGGCAAAACCCACTATTTTTATTATTTAATGATTATTCTTGCAGGTGATAGAGATTGAATAAAGAACTGGTAATTGCTTTAAAGGAACTTGAAAAAGAGAAGGGCATAAAGATAGATACTATTATTGAAGCCCTTCAGATTGCTCTTGTTTCTGCATATAAGAAAAATTATAAAATAACTTATGAGGCAAAAGTTGATATAGATGTCAAAACCGGCGGGATAAAGGTTTTTAAAATACTTGATGATGAAGAAGCGGAAAAAGTCGGGACTCATGAGGCAGATGTGACTCCGGAGAATTTTGGAAGAATTGCTGCCCAGACTGCAAAACAGGTAATAACGCAGAAGATCAAGGAAGCTGAAAGGGAAGTCATGTACAATGAATTCTGCGACAGAGCCGGAGATATGGTTATTGGTATAATACAGCAAAATGACTCCAGATATACTCTGGTTGATCTCGGCAAGGTAGAGGCTCTTCTTCCTTTAAGCGAACAGGTTCCCGGAGAAAGGTATAAACACGGCGAGAGAATAAAATGTTATATTTCTGAAGTAAAAAAAGGCACAAAAGGCCCTCAGGTAATTGTATCAAGGACACACACCGGTCTGATAAGAAGACTGTTTGAGCTGGAAGTTCCTGAAATATATGAAAGCATAGTAGAGATAAAAAGTGTGGCGAGAGAAGCAGGATTCAGAACCAAGATAGCAGTCAGCTCTAATGAAGAAAACGTAGATGCTGTAGGTGCCTGTGTCGGTCCCAAAGGCTCAAGAGTAAGAATGGTTGTGGATGAGCTTGCAGGTGAAAAAATAGATATAGTACAATACAGCGATGACATAGTTTTATTTATAAAAAATTCTCTCAGTCCCGCAAGAGTTTTAAAAGTGCTTACAGATGAAGAAAAAAAATTTGCTTTGGTTGTTGTGCCCAATGATCAGCTTTCTCTTGCAATCGGAAAAGACGGCCAGAATGCAAGACTGGCGGCAAAACTGACTAACTGGAAAATTGATATAAAAAGCGAGATGCAGTATGAAGAAGAGCTGAACGAAGCACGGGAAGAAAGAAAAAAAGCAACATAAGCAGGTGAATTTAATAAATGGTTTCAGTCAGAATATACGAAATAGCAAAAGAAAATAATATTTCATCCAGAGAGCTTATTGAATTATGCTGTTCAATCGGCATAGAGGTCAAAAGTCATTCTTCTGCTATAAGCGATGAGCAGATAATCAAAGTAAAAAAAGCTTTGGAAGAAAAAAGCATTAAAGCCGGCAAACCGGATCAGGATGTTAAAAAGACAGAAAGTTTGACTGACAAGAAAAAACCGGCTGTAAAAGACTTGAAAAAAAGCTCCAAAGCGACTGAAGAAAAAACAGAACAGCCAAAAAGGGAAAAGAGTAAAGCATCTGCGAAAAAAGTTCAGACTGTAAAGCAGAAGGAAGATAGCAAAGATTTGCCTGAAGATGATTTTGAGTCAAAAACAAAACCGGTATCCAAATGGGAAGAAGAGAAAAAGATAAATATCAGAAATGTGCTGCTTAAAGAGTTGGATAAAGAAGATCAGATTACAAGATTCAGAGTAAAACCAAAAAGCTCTAAAGAAAAAATCAGCAAAACTACAGCAAAGCAGAAAGGTCTGTCTGCTGAAAAAAAGACTGAAAAAGAAACTGATGGCACGAAAAAAAGACCTGAGATTAAAAAAATCATTGAAATCCCTGCAGGCATATCATTAAAACAGCTTTCTGAAAAAATAAGCGTACCATCAAATGAGATAATCAAAACTCTTTTTTCGCTTGGAGAAGTTGTTAATATAAATCAGTCTTTAAGCAATGACATGATTGATATTCTTTCAGAAGAATATAATTTCAAATTCAGCATAATAGGTTTTGAAGAAAACCTGGAAGAGCTGTTTAAAGATTCTCCTGACGATCTTGTCCCAAGACCTCCGATAGTTACAGTAATGGGACATGTTGACCATGGAAAAACCACTCTTCTTGATTCAATAAGGAAATCCGATGTTGCCGAAAATGAAGCTGGCGGAATAACCCAGCACATAGGTGCTTATCAGATAGAGTACAAGGAAAGAAAAATTACTTTTATAGATACTCCGGGTCACGAAGCTTTTACTTCCATGCGCGCAAGAGGAACAAAGGTAACAGATATTGCTGTCATAGTAGTGGCAGCAAATGATGGAATAATGCCCCAGACTGTTGAGGCCATAAATCATGCCAAAGCAGCGAATGTTCCAATTATTATTGCCATAAACAAAATCGATCTTCCGGATGCCGATCCTGCAAAAATAAAGAAAAATCTTACAGAACACAATCTGGTTCCTGAAGAATGGGGCGGAGATACTATCTGTGTTGAAATATCAGCCAAAAGCAAAATAAATATAAATGAGCTGCTGGATATGATTCTCCTTGTAGCAGATGTGAATGAAATAAAAGGTAATCCGGATGCTGAAGGCTTTGGAATAATTATAGAATCCAGACTTGACAAGGGACTGGGTCCGGTAGGTTCGATTATTATTAAAAGAGGTTCAATAGACATCGGCGATTTTTTTATAGCAGGCAATTCTTGTGGCAGAGTCAGAGCTCTTCAGGATGATAAAGGAAATAAATTAAGCAAAGCTTTACTTTCCCAGCCTGTTGAAATTCTGGGATTTTCGAGCACACCGGAAGCCGGAGATCAGTTTTTTGTAGTCAAGAACGAAAAAGTTGCAAAAAATATTCTTTCAAAAAAAGCTTATGCAGAGAATTTAAGTAAAATTTCTGAAAACAGAAGACATATCAGCCTTGAAGAATTTTCAGAAATTGCAAAATCCGCGGACATAAAAAAACTTGAAATAATACTCAAGGCAGATGTAAACGGATCCATTGATGCTGTCGAGCAGTCATTGAAAAAAATTGAAGACGAAAAAATAAAAATAAATATCCTTCATAAAGGTGTCGGGGCAATTGCTGACAGCGATATAATACTTGCTGCTGCTTCCGATGCAATTGTAATAGGGTTCGGAGTTGTACCTACTGCAAAAGCAAAGGAAATAGCAAAAAAAGAAAATGTGGATATAAGGACATACAACATAATATATAAGCTTATTGACGAATTAATCCTTGCTTTCAGAGGCATGCTCGAACCTGAAACAGAGGAATATGAAAAGGGCAGGATAGAAGTAAGGGAATTGTTTAAAATGCCCAAGATTGGCTCAATTGCAGGATGCTATGTGCTTGAAGGAGAAGCAGAGCGTAATAACCAGGTAAGGGTAGTAAGAGATGGAAAGATCGTACATGAAGGCAAAATAGCTTCAATCCGTAGATTCAAGGAAGATGTTAAAAAGGTAAGCGCAGGCTATGAATGCGGGATAAAGATCGAGAATTTTCACGATATAAATAAAGGCGATATACTTGAAATCTTTGAGATAAGAGAGATAAAGAACGTCTCAGCCTAATCCTCGGCAACAATTAAGAACGATTTAAAAGATAATCAGCAATATTTGTTTTTTTGGCTATGGATAAATTAAAAAAAACAGAAATTGACTTTCAAAGAGAGATAAGCTCTATTATAAACTCCAAGGTTAAAGATCCGAGGGTAGGTTTCGTAACCATTACGGGTGTAAAACTTTCTCCTGATTTTCATTATATGGATGTTTACTTTACATTGCTTGATGAAAAAAGGGATTTAAAATTGTGTCTGAGCGGATTAAATACTTCCAAAGGCTTTATTAAAAAGAATATTCAGGAAAGAATAAGAATAAAAACAATGCCCGAGATAAAATTCATATATGATAAATCAATAGAAAACGGTTTAAGAATCAGCCGGATAATTGAGCAACTTAAAAAAAAGGAAGAAAATATCTGATATGAATATGGATGCTTTCAACAATAATGATTCAGACATTCTTGATGCAATAGAAAAAAATACAGATTTTCTTCTTTTTACACATTGCTATCCTGATGGAGACGGCCTTGGTTCAATTCTTTCCTTTTACAAAATGTTGAAAAACCTGAACAAGAATGTTTATGCGGTCTGTAGCAGTGAAATGCCATATCAGTATAAATTTCTTTCAAATAGCGAAGTTATCATCAGATCAATTGAAGATATAAATGATAATAAAAAATATATTTCCGTCTTTCTTGACTGTGCAGACAGTGCAAGAATCAAAATTGATTATGAGGCTGTAGCTATTAAGTCGGAAAAAATAATTAACATTGATCATCATATGAGCAATACTTATTTCGGAGATATTAATATTGTCTTTCCGGATAAATCCGCTACCTGTGAAATAGTCTATCTTTTATTTAAAAAGTATTTTAATGAAAAAATAGACAGGGACATTGCTGAAGCTTTATATACCGGCATTCTTACAGATACCGGCAAATTCCAGTATTCCAATACAACAAAGGAAGTTCATAAAATAATAAGCGATCTTCTTGAATATGAGATAAATCCGTCCAGGATATACAGCTGCATATATGAAAACGAACCTGCCGGCAGATTCAGGCTGCTTGCAATAGTATTTAAAAGATCAAGAATCCTTAAAAGCAATAATCTTATTTATTCTTATATAAAAATGAAAGATTTTAACAGGCTGAACCTGCCTTTCTCTGCCAATGACGGGATAATTGAAATATTAAGAACAGCAAAAGATATAAAAGTTGCAGCGCTTTTCAAGGAAGTCAAAAAGAACATTTACAAGGTTTCCCTGAGATCGTCAGACGAATCTGTAAATGTTGCATCAGTTGCAGAAATTTTTGGAGGGGGAGGCCATAAAATGGCTTCTGCATATGTTGTTGAAGGTGATTTGAAGAAATCTGTGGCAGAACTTGATAAGGCAATCAGTAATAACCATTAGGAAAATAAAAATGATTTCAAAAAAAATAATTGATTTTAACGGAGTGGTTCTGATAAATAAAAATCCCGGCATGACCTCATTTGACATGCTTAGAATATTAAAAAAAAGTTTTTTTTTAACAAAATAGGACATGCCGGCACTCTTGATCCTATTGCCAAAGGCTTGCTTATAGTATTGCTAAACAAAGCAGCAAAACTATCTTCAGATTTTTTATCGCTTGATAAAGAATATATTACAATGATAAAGCTGGGCATTACGACAGATTCTTATGATATGGATGGAAAAATCATAAAGACATGCAGTGTCCCGGCTTTTGAAAAAAAATACCTGTCAGATTTGGTAAAAGATTTCCGGGGAGACTACAGGCAGACGGTACCGGCTTTCAGTGCAAAAAAATTTAAAGGAAAACATTTATACGAATATGCGCGGAAAAATTTGAAAACCGATGAAATAAAAAATAATGTAAGAATCAACAAAATAAATATTATCAGATATCGCCCGCCGGATTTGTATATAAGACTTGAAGTCAGTTCAGGGACATATATAAGAGCTATTGCAAACGACATTGGCGACAGGCTGGGGTGCGGAGCAGCTATGGCGGAGCTGGAAAGAGTCAGAATTGGAAGTTTTTCAGTTAAAGATGCTCTTAAGGCAGAAGAGGCCATAAAAATTCTAAATGAATATAATAATAAAAAAACAGACCCGAAAAAGATATCAGGTACCGGCGCATTCATTTCAGTGAAGGACCTTGCCAGAAATTATAAAAAAATTTATGTAAAGGAAAAATTCCTGAAAGATCTTGAAATGAACAGTCCTCTTTATGAAAAAATGCTGGAGCCGGGGCTAAACGCCGGAGATGAATTTGAACCTGGCCAGATTGTAGTTATCAAACTGAAAAAATCCGGAAAATCCTATATTCACAGATTAATTGCAGGGTTTAATCCAAAGGAAATTTCTTTGGAAAACAAAAAACTTTCAAAATCTCTTTCAATGAATTAAAGTGTTCGGATATGGTAAGAATAATAAATCTTAAGGAAATAAAACATAATTATTTTAAAGATAAAAATATGGTGGTCATCGGTTTTTTTGACGGTGTTCACAAAGGTCATGAAGATATTATAAAAAAATGTGTTTCAAGATCTCTGTATTCCGGTAAAAAAAGCCTGGCCCTGACATTTGACAAACCGCCACAGAATATTATAACCGGCAGAAAGGAAAAAAAGCTTATTATTTCTTTTGAAGAAAAAATTAAGATAATAAGCAGGCTGCGGATTGACAGGATAGTTTCGGTAGATTTTGATCAGTATTTTGGGAATCTTTCTCCCGAGCAGTTCTGTGAAGAGATCATTATCCGCAGGCTGAATGCGGCGGAAGTTTTTGTAGGCGGTAATTTTAGATTTGGGAAAAATGCTTCCGGAGATACCGGTTTCCTGACTGATTTTTTTGAAGATTCAGAAGTAAAGATAAATATTATTAATCTGCTTGAAATTAATGGCAAAACTGTTTCAAGTACAGAAATAAGAAAATTTTTTGAAAAAGGAGATATAGATAATATAAAGCTTTTCATGGGCAGATATCCTTCAATATCGGGCAAAGTAGTGAGAGGTTTTAATAGGGGAAGCAGGATAGGTTTTCCTACGGCAAATATTGAGCTTGACGAAAATTATATGATTCCAAAAAAAGGAGTTTATTTTGCGAGAATAAAGATCAGAGGATACAGAAAAGCATTATCCTGCATTGTAAATATTGGAAATAATCCTACTTTTGGTTTAAGAGAATTATTGCTTGAAGCCCATATCATAGGATTTGGGGAAGAAATTTATGGCAGATTGATAAATGTCGAGCTAATAAGATTTCACAGACAGGAATTAAAATTCGCAAATAAAAATGAATTAATAAAACAGATAAACTCTGATATAGAAGAAGGAATAGAATTTTTTAAAGCTAAAAACTATAATGTTATCTGAAAGGATGCGTAAAAAATAACTTTTAATCTTAATATTAAAATAATATAGTGATATCATTATTTTTTAGAAAAAATTATTTGACTAATCAATTAAAATTTAATAATAATATAAGCTTGTGCAATCATTTTTTATAAAAGCTTAAAAACCAGAATGATTTTATTTGCAGAATAATTAATAAAAGGGGTGAACTTAGAAATTGTCTATTACCAAAGAATTAAAACAGAACATTATCGGAAAGTTTAAAATACATGAAAGCGATACCGGTTCGGCAGAAGTTCAGATTGCTATTTTAACTACAAGGATAAATAGATTAAATGAACATCTTAAACTAAACAAGACTGATCATTCTTCAAGAAGAGGACTTGTTACAATGGTCGGAAGAAGAAAAAGACTCATTGAATATTTAAAGAATAATGATCTTTCTAAGTATAAGAGTCTGATAAAAGAGCTTGGTCTTAGAAAATAACTTTTATAAGACTGAAAATAATGAATAAAATAATTTTGCTTGGAGAATGATTAATAAGTAATGAACGAAAAAAATGATCATGTCGGTGAAGACAGTATAAGCATTGAAATCGGTGGAAAGATAGTTTCTTTTTCAACAGGTAAGCTGGCAAGACAGGCGAATGCTTCCGTTCTTGTAAAATGCGGAAGCAGCGGAGTTCTTGTAACCGCAGTAATGTCCGAGAATGCAGATAAAAACAGTGACTTTTTCCCACTGGTTGTAGATGTTGAGGAAAGAATGTATGCGGCCGGTAAAATACCCGGTGGCTTTTTTAAAAGAGAAGGCAAGGCAAGCGACAAAGCAATACTGCTTTCAAGACTTACCGACAGACCCCTGAGACCTCTTTTTGATAAAAACCTTAGAAATGAAGTGCAGATAGTCGCAACAGTATTGTCTGTCGACCAGATAAATCCTTTTGATGTGCTGGTAATCAACGGTGCATCAATGGCGCTGACAATTTCAGATATCCCGTTTGAAGAACCTATAGGCGCTGTAAGAGTTGGAAAGATAAATGATGAATTTATAATCAATCCCAGCTATGATCAGATAGAAGAATCAAATATAGACATAGTTGTTGCAGGCACTGAAAACGCTATTTTAATGGTTGAAGCAGGATGCAATGAAGCAGATGAACAGACAATAACCGATGCAATAGGAATTGCACATGAAGAAATCAAAAAATTAATAAAAGTCCAGAAAGATTTCCAAAAAGAAGCAGGTCTGGAGAAAAAACAGGCTGTTCTTTTTGAAATTGATGAAATAGCAAAAAACAGATTAAATGAGCTTGCCGGTGGGCCAATATCAGAAAAACTTGAAGAGATAGTAAAATACTCTGAGTCCGGCCAGATCGAAAAGATAATGGAAAATTCCAAAAAAGGTTATTTCCAGGATGAACTGAAAAAAATATCCCGGGATATTATAAGTGCTATTGAAGAGGAATTTCCTGACAGCATGCCCACTATTGAATATAGTCTGAAAGAACTTGAAAGAGAGCTTGTAAGAAAAACCATTCTTGACAAAAATATTCGTCCTGACGGAAGAAAACCTGATGAAATCCGTCCGATCACCTGCGAAGTAGGATTATTCCCGGAAACCACTCATGGAACCGGTCTGTTTACCAGAGGAAAATCCCAGGCTCTGACAATACTTGCTCTGGGTTCAATGAAGGAATCACAGCGCATTGACAGTATTGATAATGAGGAATTCAAAAGGTTTATGCACCACTATAATTTCCCTGCTTTTTCAGTCGGTGAAACAGGCGCGTCAAGAGGGCCTAAAAGAAGGGAAATAGGACATGGTGCCTTGGCGGAAAGAGCAATCAAGCCCATGATACCCGACAAAGATAGTTTTCCTTATTCCCTTAGGCTTGTTTCTGAGATACTTTCTTCAAATGGCTCAACCTCAATGGCAAGCGTATGCGGTTCAACTCTTGCATTGATGGATGCCGGTGTTCCGATAATCAATCCTGTTTCAGGAATAGCCATGGGTCTTATAAAAGACGAAGAAAGCGACAGATATGTTGTCCTTTCAGACATACAGGGGATAGAAGACTTTTACGGTGATATGGATTTTAAGGTTGCTGGAACCGAAAAGGGAATAACGGCGCTTCAGATGGATATAAAAATAAAAGGCATATCTGTTGATATTATAAAGGATGCTATTATCCAGGCTAAAAAAGGAAGAATGTTCATTCTTGAAAAAATGCTTGAAACAATACCACATTACAGAGATAATCTGTCATCATGTGCACCAAAGATAACAACTTTCAGGATTCCCAAAGAAAAAATAGGTGAAATAATAGGCCCGGGCGGTAAAAATATCAAGGCTATTAAGGAAGAATTCGATCTTGAAGAGATTGAACTGTATGACGAAGACAATGAAGGCATTGTTCAGATAACATCAGCAAATGAGAATAATGTTCTGCTGGCAAGAAAGAAAATAGAAGCACTCGTAAAAGGATTTGATGATATAAATATCGGTGACGAATATTTTGGGACAGTAGTAGGCATTACCAAATTCGGTGCATTCGTAAATCTTATTCCGGGCATTGACGGCTTGCTTCATATTTCAAAAATCTCAGATAAGAGAGTTGAAAAAGTAGAAGATTTTCTCAAACTTAATGACAAACTGATGGTAAAGATATCTTTTATTGATAAAAAAGACAGGAAAATATCCCTCGAACGTGCCTGATATCTGTTTTCTTAAAAATTTTCAGAAAGGTAGTTGAGGTATAGCATTGTCCAAACCTGTTTTAGAAAATTATGAAATCACTGAATTAGACAATGGCATAAGAATAGTAAGTGAATATATACCTTATTTCAGATCTATATCTCTTGGACTCTGGGTAGCCAGCGGTTCAAGGAATGAAGAAAAAAGAATAAATGGTATCACCCATCTTATAGAACACCTTGTTTTCAAAGGTACTAAAAAAAGATCCAATAAAGAAATAGCCATTGAATTTGACTCAATAGGCGCGGATTTCAATGCTTTTACAGATAAGGAAAATTCCTGTTTTTACTGTGATTTTCTTGATACTCATCTTGAGAAATGCACTGAGCTGTTATTTGATATCGTGTTTAATCCTGTCTTTTCTGAAGACAGCCTTTCAACTGAAAAGAAAATAATTCTTGAAGAAATAAAAATGGTTGAGGATACTCCCTCGGAAGATATTCTAAATTATTTCTATGAGACAGTTCTTGCTGATCATCCTCTGAGTTTTCCTATTCTCGGCACCAGGAAATCATTGGAAGAAATCAGACAGGAAGATATCATAAATTATTTTAATAAAAATTATGTTTTTAAGAATATAGTAATTTCTGCGGCAGGCAATGTCAGGCACAAAGAGCTTGTAGATGCAGTAAAAAGAAATATATACGGTTTTGACGCCAGGTTCTGTAAAGAAAAAGAGCTATCCTTTTTAAAAGAGCCTCTTCCCAACAAAAAAGTTAAAATCATTAAAAAAAGAATAAATGCTTCTAATCTTTGCTATGGAACCCTGGGATGCAGGAGAACAAGTCCTGACAGATTCCCTCTTGGATTGTTGATGAATATAATAGGCGGAAGCATGAGCAGCCGGCTTTTCCAGAAAATAAGAGAGGATAATGGTCTTGCATATTCTGTTTATGCAGGAAATATACAATATGCAGACACAGGTCTGATAGATATATATGTAGCAAGCGATCCGAGAAATATGGTTAAGATCGTCGATATAATTGAAAATGAAATCAAAGATATAAAAGAAAATGCTTTAAGCAGCAGCGAGCTTGAAAGAGCAAAAGAAAATATTAAAGGAAGCATTGTTTTAAATATTGAAGAAATAAGTTCAAGAATGTTTAGATTTGGCAAAAGTCTGCTGATGGAAAATGAAATTTTGCCTATTAGTGATATTTTAAATAAAATAGAAATGATAAAAACAAATGAAATACAGGAAATTGCAAACAAGTATTTTATTCCTGAAAGGATAGACATAGTAATAATGGGAAAAGCAAGCAAGAGGAGTTTCAGATGAAGAGAATAGCTCTTTTTGGTATATGCGGCAAAATGGGCAGAGCGATGCTCAGTGAGCTTATGCTGGAAAAAGAAATAAGAATTATTGCAGGTTTTGATAAAGTCAATATCGGAATGGATATAGGTGTTTTGAACGGCAGGGATATAATCGGTGTAAAAGTAACCGACAGCTATGAAGATATAATAGAATCATCCCCCGATCTGATTGTGGATTTTACCGGACCGGACGTGGTATTTGGCAATATAAAATGGGCACTGGAAAACAGTATTGATATTATAGTTGGCGCTACCGGCCTGAAAAAAGAAGAAATAGAATTTTTAAGGAAAAAAGAAAAAGAACTTAAAAGCAAAGTTTTTATTGTTCCGAATTTTTCCATCGGTGCAGTGATAATGATAATTATCAGCAAACTAAGCGCCAGATATTTTGAAAATTGTGAAATAATAGAGATGCACCATGAGAATAAAAAGGATGCTCCGAGTGGCACGTCGATCTCTACTGCAGAAAGTATTGGAAAAATAATAAATTATAATGAGTCAAAGCTTAATAAGGATGAACAGGAAAATATTGAAGGAAGCAGGGGTGCATTTACGAACGGTATTCATCTGCATAGTATAAGATTGCCGGGTCTTTTAGCTCATCAATGTGTTATTTTTGGTTCAAAAGGGCAGACACTTACCATAAAACATGACAGCTTTGACAGGTCTTCGTTTTACCCGGGACTGATTATGGCAATAAAGAATATTGATAATTTATCAAATTTTACATATGGGCTGGAAAGCTTAATTAAATTATAAATAATTTTCTGGAGGAGAAAAATGGCAGATTTTGGTGAAGTTATGACGGCAATGATTACTCCTTTTGATAAGGAATATAATATTGACTGGAAGTCCGCAGATGTCATAATGGACTACCTTATTGAAAATGGAACCGATAGTTTTCTTATTACAGGCACAACCGGAGAATCGCCTACATTGTCAGACAGAGAAAAAATTGAACTGTTCAGATTTGCAAAAAAGAAACTGAAAAACAATATTCCGCTGATTGCCGGGACAGGAAGTAATGACACCCGACACACAATAGAACTTTCAAAAGCTGCACAGGAAGAAGGAGCTGATTGTGTTCTGATCGTGACCCCATACTACAACAAACCTACCCAGAGCGGTCTTTTAAATCACTACAGACAAATAGCGGAATCCATTGACATACCTATTATTTTTTATAATGTTCCTTCCAGAACATGCTGCAATATAACTTCTTCAACCAGTCTGCAGCTTTCAGAATTAAAAAATATCACAGGAGTCAAAGAGGCTAGCGGTGATATGAAACAGATTGCAGAAATATTAAGAAGCTGCTCTAGGGAATTTATGGTATACAGCGGAAATGACGGAGATACATTTCCTGTAGTGGCTCTGGGCGGGAAAGGTGTTGTCAGTGTTGCATCGCATATAATAGGTAAGGAAATCAAGGAAATGATAAGCCTGCTGAAAAAAAATAAAATGCAGGAAGCAGCGCAGATGCATAAAAGATATCTGGATATATTCCATGGAATATTTATCACAACCAGCCCCATTCCTATAAAAAAAGCATTAAATCTTATGGGAATACCTGCAGGATATTTAAGACCTCCTCTTTATGATATGGAATTACAGGAGGAAGAAAGGTTCGTCAGACTTTTAACTGAATATAAACTCATTTAAATTTTTAATTTTTTATTTTTTACAAACATGGCAAGAAAAACAAGCTTGAAACTCATTCCCATCGGAGGCCTTAATGAAATAGGGAAGAATATGATGGTCTTCGAGAAAGATAATGACATGATAGTAATTGACTGTGGTGTGATATTTCCTGATGATGGGTTTCTGGGACTTGATTATATTATTCCTGATTTTTCTTATGTAAAACAGAATTCAAAAAAATTAAAGGCAATAATAATCACCCACGGCCATGAAGATCACATAGGCGCTGTTCCTTTTTTATTAAAAGAAGTTAATGCACCTATTTATGCAAACAAACTTACTCTTAGCCTCGTTGAGCTTAAGCTTCACGACCATCAGATTTTTGAAAATGTCAACTTAAATGAGATAAATGAAGAAACAAAACTTGAAATAGGAGCTTTTGTCATTGAATTTTTCAGGGTAAATCACAGCATACCCGAGTCTTTCGGTGTTGTTGTTAAAACGGATATAGGAACCATAATCCATTCAGGAGATTTTAAATTTGATCAGAGCCCCATAGACAACAAGCCGACTGATTTTCCAAAGTTGGGAATGTTAGGGAGACAGGGAGTACTCGCTCTGTTATGTGACAGTACAAATGCTGAAGAAAAAGGATACACTCTGCCGGAAAAAGATGTAGGAAAAACTCTTTACGAAAAATTTTCCCAATCAGAAGGGAGAGTCATTATTGCAACATTCTCATCGCACATACACAGAATACAGCAGATAATGGACATGTCTGCAAACTTCAAAAGAAAGCTGGCAATTTCCGGCAAATCTCTTCTTAAAACAATTAAAACATCAAGTGAGCTTGGCTTTTTAAGGATTCCTGAAGATCTTATAATCCCTATAAGCAATATAAACGATTATCCTGTAAAAAAGATTGCAATTCTTTCTACAGGAACACAGGGAGAACCATTATCAGCTTTGTATAAAATGGCCCTGAATGAACATAAAAGAATACAGATAATGAATGGAGATATGGTGATAATATCAGCATCTCCCATACCCGGAAATGAAAAAGCTATAGCAAATATAATAAATATGCTTATCAAACATGGTGCAGATGTTTTTTATGAGTCAATAGCTGGCGTACATGTCTCCGGACACGCTGCACAGGAAGAAATAAAAATGATGATAAATCTTGTAAAACCCAGGTTTTTTATTCCTATTCATGGCGATAATATGCATAAAGCTAATAATGCAAAACTTGCAACCAGTGTAGGGATACCTGAGAAAAATGTAGTGATTGCACAGAACGGGGATGTGATTAAAATAAATTCCAACTTCTGTAAAATAACCAATAATATCAATATGAAAAATATATATATTGATGGCATAGGATATGGAGAAATCGATGATATGGTTTTAAAGGATCGGAAATTGCTTGCAAGAGACGGTGTAATATTTAATATTCTTAATATTGACATAAAAAAAGAGGTACTTGCTGCAGAACCTGAGATTATGTTCAGGGGAGTAACCTATATGGAGAATTTTAATGTGGTACTGGATGATTGTAAAAACCTTATCAGGGAATCTGTCATGACCTGTTTTGACAATAATATAAAAGCACAGTCAAATATCGAAAAATATATTGACAGCAGGCTTGAAAAGTATCTGATTAAAAAAATAAGAATAAAGCCTGTGATAATGACAAAAGTTATTTTTATTGATTATAATTAATCTGACTGCATATAATTTTTTACAATGAATAAAGATAAGAAACCAAAATCCGGGACTACCGGCAATCTTCAGGATAAAAAAATCAAAAAAATTCTGGAAGATCAGCAAAGCTATGAGAGAAATTATGTAAAAAGCAGGGTTGAAGTATACGGGATACTTGTAATCATGATATCCATACTTTTTCTTATCAGCGTATTTGTCCGTGGCGAAACCGGATTTATCCTGAAATATCTAAATTATTTTCTTTCTTATCTGTTCGGAGCAGGAAAATACATATTTTCGATTCTGATACTTTTATGGGGAATAAGTTTTTTCTTCAAAAAATTACGATTTCTGAAAATACGTCTGGGTATTGGGTTTACAATTTTTTTTCTGGCACTTTTGGGAATACTGTCCAATTCAAATACCCCTGAAAGTCTCTTTGATAAAATATTTTTCACAACCAAAGGCGGAGTCACAGGCTCAGGTATTTATCACGGGCTGTTAAAGCTTACGAACAAGGCAGCTGCCCTGACCATACTGATTTTCTTCCTTTTGCTCTCACTGCTTATAATCACAAACATTTCCATAATAGACATGTTTAAGAAAATTGCAGCAAAGATAAGGGTTTCAAGGGAAAGAAGAAAAGAAATAAAATATGAAAGCCAGAAAACAGCACTGAAAGACAATTCCCTGATTCAGCTGCATCCTGAGAAGGAAGAGCTCAGGGTCAGCTATGGGGATGAAAAGTTTTTATCGGAATCAGGAAAGACAAATAAAAAATCAGATGTTTTAAAGGATGCACATAAAAAGCAGTTTCCTTTTATAACGGATCATGTAAAGAAAAAGAATTTTTATGATGATTACGATTATCAGGGGGATGAGGACGGGAAAAGTCCTCTCCTTGACAGTATCAGGGGCCGGTCAGAAGCAACAGGAAAAGCAGAGCAAAAAGAAGAAATCAGGTCCCATGAAAAAAGAACTGAATCCCAGCTGGAAATGCCTCTGGGCGGGAAAGATGATTCTGATGATTTTTACAGACTGCCTCCGCAAAGTCTTTTAAAAAAATCAAAAATGCTCTCACCTTCCCTGTACAAGCAGGATATAAAGGAAAATATTATTATATTAAATAATCTTTTCAGGGATTTTAATCTTGCTGTAAAAGTAGCTTCAGTCATAAGAGGTCCGTCTGTGACTTTATATGAATTATCTATTTCACCCGGCGTAAAAGTACAAAGACTGCTGAGCCTGGAAGATGATTTCTGTGTGGCTCTGGGTTCACCGGATATAAGAATTCTCACACCTATCCCCGGCAAATCAGCGATTGGGATTGAAGTTCCCAATAAGATAAAAAGCATAGTTACTCTTGGGGATGTTTTTTCACCGGACAGGGAAGAAATTTTAAAAAGTCCTTTAAAAGTCCCTCTTGGCAAAAGTCTTTCAGGAGATATAGTAAGTATGGATATAAGAGCCATGCCGCATATACTGATTGCAGGTTCCACCAATTCCGGAAAAAGTTCATGTATAAACAGCCTGATAATCTCACTGCTCATGAAAGTAAAACCCGGTGAAGTAAAATTTATAATGATAGATCCGAAAATGGTAGAGTTAAGCATATATAACGGGATACCTCATCTTCTTGCTCCTATTGTTGTAAATCCAAAGAAAGCTTCTGTCGCCCTGTCATGGGCTGTTGAGGAAATGGAAAACAGATTGAAGATATTATCAGATTATAAATGTAAAAATCTTGAACAGTTCAATCTGGAAGTTGACAAAAACAAATCAAATGATCCCGAACTTGTGAAATTGCCTTATATTCTTATCATCATTGACGAACTTGCCGACCTTATGCTTGTTGCTGCTTCTGAAGTAGAAGAAAGCATAAACAGGATAGCCAGTATGGGAAGAGCTGTAGGGCTTCACCTGGTAATAGCGACACAAAGGCCGTCCGTGGATGTAATAACCGGAGTCATAAAAGCAAACATTCCTTCCAGAGTTGCTTTTAATGTTGCCTCGAATACAGACTCCAGAGTAATACTTGATATGAGCGGCGCAGAAAAACTTATTGGAAGAGGCGACATGCTTTATCTGCCGGTATCAATGAACAGGCCTGAGAGAATACAGGGAGCTTTTGTGACAAGCAGTGAAATAGAAATTGTAACTGATTATATAAAGGACCAGAAGAAAGCTGCACCGGTAAAAGATATATTTGAATCTGAGATAAAAGCAGAAAAAAGAGAGATGGAAGACGATCCGCTGATTTATGATGCTTTTGAAATTTTTTTGGAATTCGGGCATGCATCAGCTTCGCTTCTTCAGAGAAGATTGAGAATAGGATATTCAAGGGCAGCCAGAATAGTTGATCAGCTTGAAAATAAAGGGTTCATAAGCGGATATGACGGGGCAAAACCAAGGGAAGTACTTATTTCAAAAGACGACTTTTTAAAATTCAAGGAAGATCTGGGATTATAGACAAATGAAGGCTTCGATTGTCTGCATAGGAAGTGAAATAAACCTCGGGCTTATAATTAATACAAACGCCACCTATATAGCACAGAAACTTTCGGAAATAGGCATTGAAAGCAATATTATAATTTCAGTCAAAGACCTTAAAAGCGATATAAAAGAAGCGACCGGTTTTTGCATTGATCATTCAGATATAATCATTTTAAGCGGAGGTCTTGGTCCTACTGAAGATGATCTAACCAGAGATGCTGTTGCCGATCTGCTTGATTTGAAATTAATAAAAAATGATTTGCTGGATGATAAAAGTCTTCGGTTTATAAGAAAAGAAATTAGTCAGAAATTAAAAAAAAAGCTTCTTAAACAATCCTATATCCCTGAAGGGGCCAGACCTATAATCCCGAACATAGGCAGCGCTTCCGGTTTTGAAGTATTCCTAAGAGAAAGAAACAAGTGGTTGTTTTCCATTCCGGGAGTTCCCAAAGAAATGAAAGATATGATTGATAATAGCGTAATAAAAAGAATTAAGGATATTCTGGATTCCAGCAAAGAGAATAATGAAAAAATATTAAAAAAGGTTTTACTGACTACAGGCATCAGTGAAAGCGAAATAGAAGAAAAAATACCTGATATATATAAAACGGCAGCCAGGATGGGTGTTGAAATTGGAATAACGGCATCTCCGGGAATAATAAGACTGATAATTGTATCAAAATCATTATCTGACAAAACAAATAATGAAAACGCAGACAGGATAAAAAGTATGCTTGTAGAAAGGCTGGATGAATTTATATATGGAGAAGAAAATAAGCTTATATCAGAATCCTTAAAGGAAACAATTATGAAATCCGGCAAAGCAATAACCATTTCTGCCGCTGAATCAATGACCGGAGGACTGATTTCACAGATGATAACAGATGTTTCAGGGAGCTCTCAGTATTTTAAAGGCGCAGTAATCTCCTATAGCGATTTTTCAAAAATCAAGATACTCGGGATTGAAAAGAAACTATTGAAACAATATGGGGCAGTAAGCGAACAGGTCTGCAGGGAAATGGCGCTGAATGTAAAAAAAATATTTGATTCCGATTATTCTGTCAGTATTTCAGGCTTTGCAGGTCCGGAAGCTGATAATAATATCGATAATGTCGGTCTTACATATATAGGTATTGCAATGCCGGACGAAGAGATAAAAGTCTTCAGGCTGAAGTTTATTGGTACAAGAACCGAAATAAAATACAGAGCCTCCCAATTTGCTTTAAACAAGCTGAGGCTGCAGATTCATAAATCAAATTAATGATAAAAAACAACTTGGACTCATCTGCTTATAACAAAGCTATTAATAAAAGGATATTCATCGGCCTGACAGTTCCTGACGGTATTTCCCGTTATTTCCATGATATGATTTCAGCAGTCAGCAGCTCCTATAGCTGTATAAAGCCGGTTCCTCCTGAAAACATACATCTGACACTGAAATTTCTTGGCAATACTTGTGTCAGCGACATTGATAAAATAAAAAGCCGGCTGAATAATGAATTAAAAGAAGTTTTTCCTTTTAATTTTGATATTGAAGACAGGATAGATGCTTTTCCCGGATTAAAAAATGCAAGAATAGTTTACGCTGTATTGGGGAATGGAAAGGAAAAGGTTGAAAGCATATACAAAAAAACCGGTAAAGCGGTTTCCTTCATGAATCTAAAAAAAGAAAATAAAAAATTTATACCCCACATTACAATCGCCAGGATAAGAGACGGCTTTGACTTCACAAAACTGATACCTGAAATAAAACCGAAGAAATTTATCAGTATCAAATGCGACAGGGTGCTGATATATGAAAGCATACTGTCAGAGAAAGGAGCAGATTATTTTATAAATAGCGAGATCCGCTTAAAGGACAAAAGAGAGAGATAGATATTTTTAAAAAAACTATGCAAAAAAATTAATAAGATAGATGATATAATAAATAAAATATAAAAATATTTTTTATATTTATGAATAAATGTTATAATATGCAAATGCACATGTAATATCTGTTTTAATATCCTGGATTAAAATTTTTAGGAGAAATAATGGAAAAAGAAAAGATTATTGAGAATGCCCTGGCCCAGATTGAAAGAGCATTTGGGAAGGGTTCAATAATGAAACTGGGTGATAACGGACCTTTAAAAGATATTGAATATGTTTCTTCCGGTTCGATTGAACTTGATATGGCTCTGGGGATAGGCGGAATACCCAGAGGAAGAGTAACCGAGATATTCGGTCCTGAATCAAGTGGCAAGACTACCCTTGCTCTCCATATAATAGCAAATGCGCAAAAGGAAGGAGGGGTGGCGGCTTTTATAGATGCTGAACATGCGCTTGATCCCGGTTACGCAAAAAATCTTGGAGTAAATACTGAAGAACTTCTTCTTTCACAGCCTGACAGCGGCGAACAGGCTCTTGAAATATGCGAAATACTTTTAAAGAGCGCGGCTCTTGATGTTATCGTTATTGATTCAGTAGCTGCTCTGGTGCCGAGAGCAGAGCTTGAAGGTGAAATAGGTGATTCTTTCATAGGGCTGCAGGCAAGGCTGATGTCTCAGGCTTTAAGAAAACTGACAGGGCTTGTAAGCAAAACAAAAACCATAGTTATATTCATAAATCAGCTGAGAGAAAAAATAGGTGTAATGTTTGGAAATCCTGAAACCACCCCCGGAGGAAGAGCTCTTAAATTCTATTCATCCGTAAGGCTGGATATCAGGAAAATTGATTCAATTAAAAACGGGACAGAAATTGTTGGAAACAGGGTCAGGGTAAAAATTGTAAAAAACAAGGTAGCTTCGCCTTTTAAGATTGCTGAATTTGACATTATGTACGGAAAAGGAATATCCAGAGAGGGAAGCATAGTGGATATAGGAAGTGAACTGGAAGTAATTGCAAGAAGCGGTTCCTGGTATTCCTATAAGGGAGAACGAATCGGACAGGGAAGAGAAAATGCCAAAATGTTTCTGATGCAGAATCCCAAAATCCTTGATGAAATTGAAAATGATATTAAACAAATATACAAAACCAAAAAGACTTCCGCCAGCCAGGATGATTCCAAAATATAAGATAAAAAATCATATTTATTATGAATTAATACAACTGCCTGTCTTTATTGTTTATATCTGTGCGAGTATGCTCTGAGTTTTGTGACAAGCCTCTAAAAATAATATATTTCTTAATCTCCTGAAGGAATTTTATTCCTAAAAATTTTGTTGACTTATATGCCCTGAATGTTATAATTTATAACGCTCTGAATACAGAGTTGCTTATTTGACTTTTTATTTTAATTACTTTCCGGGTCAGTTAAAAATATTTCAAAAATAAAAAAATATTTTGTTGACAGTGAAGTATGGATATGATAGATTATTCAAGTTTGCTTTTGTGTTCTTTGAGAACTAAATAGTGCGAGGTTCCAATTCTTAATAATTTCTTTTTAAACTTTTTGAGAGTTTGATCCTGGCTCAGGACTAATGCTGACGGTGTGCATAATACATGCAAGTCGAACGTGCAATATGAAAGTAGCAATACTTTTATAAAGCAAGTGGCGAACGGGTGAGTAACGCGTGGATAATCTGCCTTAAAGACTGGAATAACTCTCCGAAAGGAGTGCTAATACCAGATGTTTTATAGTTTTCCATGATAATTATAATAAAGGTAGCCGCAAGGCTTCTGCTTTAAGATGAGTCCGCGTCCTATTAGCTTGTTGGTGGGGTAATGGCCTACCAAGGCTATGATGGGTAGCCGGTCTGAGAGGATGAACGGCCACACTGGGACTGAGATACGGCCCAGACTCCTACGGGAGGCAGCAGTAGGGAATATTGCGCAATGGGCGAAAGCCTGACGCAGCGACACCGTGTGTAGGATGAAGGTCTTCGGATTGTAAACTACTGTCAGTTGAAGACGAAGGCAGTAGAGTTAAGAGCTCGAATGCTGACGGTACTCAATTAGGAAGTCTCGGCTAACTCCGTGCCAGCAGCCGCGGTAAGACGGAGGAGGCAAGCATTGTCCGGAATTATTGGGCGTAAAGAACACGTAGGCGGTTTGTCAAGTCATATGTGAAAACCTTGGGCTTAACTTAAGGATTGCATGTGATACTGGCAAACTAGAGTATAGTAGAGGAAAGCGGAATTCCTGGTGTAGCGGTGAAATGCGCAGATATCAGGAAGAACACCAGTGGCGAAAGCGGCTTTCTGGACTGTTACTGACGCTGAGGTGTGAAAGCTAGGGGAGCGAACAGGATTAGATACCCTGGTAGTCCTAGCCGTAAACGATGGACACTAGGTGGGGGGAGTTATCGACGCTCTCTGTGCCGAAGCTAACGCATTAAGTGTCCCGCCTGGGGAG
>DUQM01000092.1 GCA_012837825.1 Actinomycetota bacterium
AATAATTATAATTTATTCTTAATATTTGATATAATTTATCTAATAAAAATAATAATTTTTAGGAGGGAATATGTCTAATATTGCAGAGATTGAAGGAATTGGTCCACAGTATGCATCCAAACTTGCCGCAATAGGCATCAAAACAACAGAAAAACTGCTGAAAGAGGGAGCAACCGCAAAAGGGAGAAAGGCTATTGAAGAAAAATCCGGAATAGCCCACAAGCTTATTCTTGAATGGGTAAATCTTGCAGATCTGTTCAGGATCAAGGGTGTAGGCGAAGAGTATTCAGATCTTCTTGAGGAAGCAGGAGTAGATACTGTTGCTGAGCTTGCCAACAGGAATGCTGAAAATCTTTTTGCAAAAGTGACAGAAGTAAATGAAAAGAAAAAACTTGTGCGAAGACCTCCTACCGCAGACATGATAAAAGACTGGATAAATCAGGCTAAAAAGCTGGACAGGATAGTTGAATACTAAAAATATTTTTAGTTTTTACAAATCCTGCAAGAATTACTTCGCTTGCAGGATTTGTATTTACGCATTTTGACATTAAGCAGACAATTAAATAAAATATTGTCTTATTTTTATATTAGGAGCTTTTTATATCAAATAATTTTGATTTTTATTTCTGCAATGCCGGATTTGAGCTTTAAATTTAAAAAGTCTTTTAAGTGGGTAAATTGATGGATGATATTAAAGAAAAATCAGATTTTATAAGAGAAATAATCAGGCAGTATCTTGACAGTGAAAATACAGACAGAGATGATACCGGGAAAGCCGGAAAATCAAAGAGAATTCACACACGATTTCCTCCTGAGCCTAATGGTTATCTTCATATCGGGCATGCAAAAGCAATATGTCTGAATTTCGGACTTGCCAGTGAATTTGAAGGAAAATGCAATTTAAGATTTGATGATACCAATCCCACAAAAGAAGAACAGGAGTATGTTGATTCCATAAAGGAAGATATCAAATGGCTTGGTCTTGACTGGGAAGACAGAGAGTTTTATGCTTCAGATTATTTTGACAAGCTTTATGAATTTGCCATTATTCTTATAAAAAAAGGAAAAGCATATGTTTGCGATTTAAGCTCAGATGAGATTCGTGAATACAGAGGAACGCTCAAGGAACCGGGCAGGGAAAGCCCTTACAGAAATCGGAGCATTGATGAAAACTTAAGACTTTTCAAAGAGATGCAGGAAGGCAGATATCCGGATGGCGCAAAAGTTCTCAGGGCAAAGATAGATATGACTTCCCCGAATCTTAATATGCGCGATCCCATAATGTATCGCATCCTCCACAGAAGCCATCACCGGACAAAAGATAAGTGGTGCATTTATCCCACTTATGACTGGGCACATGGTCAGTCGGATTCTATTGAAGGTATTACGCATTCAATATGCACTCTTGAATTTGAAGACCACCGCCCCCTTTATGACTGGTTTATTGAGCAGCTTGAAATCCACCACCCGCAGCAGATAGAATTTGCGCGCCTTAATCTTACATATACAGTAATGAGCAAAAGGATGCTCCTGGAGCTTGTTGAGGGAAAACATGTAAGTGGCTGGGATGATCCGAGGATGCCGACAATATCAGGTATGCGAAGAAGAGGATACCCTCCTGAAGCGATAAGGAATTTTTGTTCGCAGATAGGGATTGCAAAAGCAGACAGCACCGTGGATTTTGCGTTTCTTGAATATTTTATAAGAGAGAATTTAAATAAAAATGCCTTAAGGGCTATGGCGGTTCTTAATCCCCTTAAAGTCATAATAGATAATTATCCTGAAGATTTGTCAGATGAACTGACAGCGATAAATAATCCGGAAGATGAAAGTGCAGGTACCAGAAAAATTCATTTTTCCAAAGTTATCTATATAGAAAAAGATGATTTCATGGAGAACCCGCCAGGCAAATTTTACAGGCTTGCCCCCGGAAGGGAAGTACGTCTGAGATATGCCTACTTCATAAAATGTGAACGTGTTGTAAAAAATGATAAGGGAGATATTATTGAAGTGCATTGCACTTACGACCCTCAGACAAAGGGCGGTGATGCTCCTGACGGTCGCAAAGTAAAGGCGACTCTTCACTGGGTAAGCGAGAAACACTCAATACCTGCAGAGGTTCGGCTTTATGATCATTTGTTTGGAGTTGAAAATCCTTACAAGGTGGAAGAAGGAGACAGTTTTAAGGACAATTTAAGTCCGGATTCACTTAAAATCTTAAAAGATTGCAGACTTGAACCATCGCTTCAGAATGTAAAGCCGGGAGATGTGTATCAGTTTGAAAGAATCGGATATTTCTGTGCAGATATCAATTCCACAAAGGAAAAAATCATATTTAACAGAACTGTCACCCTGAAGGATGAATGGGCAAAAATCAAAAAATCCGGTTAGCTTTCAAAATACGAGCCTATATTTTATATATACCTCTTTCCAAGAGCATCTGCCCAGTGCTCAGGAAATCTTTCATAGTAATACCGGCTTTCTCTTTTGGATTTTCTCCAGAATATTGAGCGGATAAGCGATGGCAGGCCCACCAGCGGAAGATAGAGCCATCCGAGCCATAGAGACTGTATGCTGTGGCCATATTCGTGTATAACAGAATGTCTGCTTTTAATGGAATTTGAATCAGGGATAAAAGCTTCTATTTTATTCAGAATTATGATGCCTGAAAGCGAAATCCCTCCGGGGAATCCTTCCACGAAATAAATATCAGCATCCTTATATCTTAATTTCCTGCTTCCGGGTTTCTTAAAAGATATAAAAAGCAAAAAAAACAACCCGAGAACCAACTGAGGCAGTTCCCATAATATAAATAATTTCCTGATCCAGTACTTATTAATCATTTAACCATTCCGGCATATATATGATAGGGATTTTAAATAACTTTTAGTTTTAAATGGCAGTATTATATTATTGTTATCCTGTTTTTGCCAAGCAGTTTGCTCTGCAGGAGTGCTTTATCAGCCAATTTAACCAGCTCATTAAAAGTTCTGCCATTTTTCATGCTTGATATACCAACACTTATTGTGAATCTTTCAAAAGCAGATTTTGCAGGAAGAGGCATTTCCTGAAGATTGTGCTGAATTTTCTGAGCAATGTTTAGCGACTCTTCGCTGCTTGCTTCAATAGGGGATATAATGAATTCATCTCCGCCATACCTGCCCTTAATATCCAGATCTCTTACTGATTTGTTTATCACTTTTGCAACAAATTTAAGAGCTTCATTTCCAACGGGATGTCCCTTAATGTCATTTATCTTTTTAAAATCATCTATATCAAACATTATTATCGAGAACTCTTTTTTAAATCTTTTGGATATCTCAAAATATTTCTGCAGATCTTTGAAAACACCACTATGATTTAAAAGTCCGGTAAGACTATCGTGTGAAGCCATATTCATTAATTTTTCATTTGCAATTCTAAGATTGCCTGCAAGCAAAGCCAGTGGTTCTATAAGACTTGTTTTTATGAGCAACATGTAAAAGAAAACATACGAACCTATTTTTACCAAATGGCCTGCTGCATTATATACTCCATAATCATCCCGATATAAAGTAAATAAAAATTCGCTTACGATAAAAAATCCAATAGAAATTGCTATATAGTAAAAACTTTTTTTCCCAAGTTTTTCCCTGTTAACCGAATAGAATACAAGAGCGAGTAAAAGGATAAATATTATTATGTATTCCATTATCTTTTTAAATAATGTAAGGCCCTGACCATCCACAAAAGTAGTTGGGAAAATCTTTAAAAACATTATAAAAACAACTGAAAGTATAAAATAAACGGAAGAAATCAGGGAAATTAATATCCTGCACCTTTTTGTTACAATCATGTTAACAATAAATGCTCCTGCAAGGAGACCTGCTGCCTGCACAAATCTTGCACTAATCCAGAGCTGAGAAGCAATATTAGTGCCACTGACAGGCAGAATATTCATACCTTTAAATGCAATTGTATGCAGCAAATCCAGAATAGCGCTTGTAAAAAATGTTGTCCCTATTAAAAGAATAAAGACATTGGAAGTAATATTGATGGTATTTATGGCAATGGCAAATACGAAAATTCCTATAGATATTGATATGAATTCAACAATTATATGGTAGAGCAGAAAGTTATATTGTGATAAAAAATAAAATACCACTGAAAGCAGTAATGCGATTATTGAATACACGGGAATTGCTATTTTTTTATTTTTCATTCTCTATGATAAAAGTATTTCTTTTTTGCTGTTAAAAAATAATATCAATTATTTTCTTAAATATAATTAATGCATGGTAAATATAGTAAAAATAAAAATGACTCAAAATCTTAATACATATTTAAAAAAAGCTATTTTACAAAAAGATATGGATTAAATCAATAAAAAATATTATTTAATAATATTTACTGATATCTTTTATTTATGGGTTTTGGATAATTATTTTTTTATTGATTTGCTTTCTGCCTGTCTGATGATTGCCTGATTGTCTTATTTTTTAATGTCTGACTATTTTTTTAGGGGTCCGACTACGGTTTATTTGTTATTGTTAAATGTCTTTATCTGCTCGGCTTTTTCATAAAGATAGACCCATCTCTGCATTTTCAGGGAGAGCTCCTGTTGAAGTTTTGTATGTTTTTCGGTCAGTTCCTTTATCTTTATGTGATCTGACCAGTTGTTTTCCATTTCTGAAGTTATCTCCCTGAGCCTGTTCTCAAGTTTTTCAATCTCCTCATCAATTACTGCAATCTCTCTTGTTTCTTTGTAGGTGAATTTGGGTTTTGGAGAAATTCCGGATTTCCGGCTGCCGGTGTTTTTCTGCAAGGACTTTTCTGACTGCTTTGTTTGTGATGATGATTGTTCTGTTTTCCCGGAGTGCTCCGAAAAGTCCAGCTTTACGTGCTGCGATTTTTCCATGCATCCGGTCTGTGCTGCTTCTTTTGGTTTATCTTTATTACCGCTTTTTGAAAATTGTTTTTCCGTCTTCTGATTTACTGTCTTCTGCCTGCCGGATGCCAGGCTTTTATCATATGCCTCAACACTTGTAAAAAACTCGATTTTACCGTCTCCTTTTACGGCAATAAGTCTGTCTGTTGTTTTTTCAAGAAAATATCTGTCATGTGAGGAAATAAGTACTGCTCCCCTGAAATAGCTTAAGTATTCTTCCAGGACTTCAAGAGTCTGGATGTCAAGATCGTTTGTAGGCTCATCAAGAAGAAGAACATTAGGTTTTTCCATGAGTACTTTTGCAAGAAGAAGCCTTCTTTTTTCTCCACCTGAAAGATTTTTTATATGGGTGTATCTCTGCACATCATCAAACAGAAACTGCTCAAGCATGCGGGCAGCCGAAATAGTCCTGCCATCTTCTGTCTGTACATATTCTGCAGTTTCCTTTATATAATCTATAGCTCTTAATGCAGGATCAAGATCTGTATTTTCCTGGCGGTAATATGCTATCCTGACCGTTTCACCAAAACCAATGGTCCCGCTGTCTGGAGAAAGTATCTGTGCTATAAGATTGAGCAGTGTTGTTTTACCGGCACCATTGGGACCGACAATTCCTATCCTGTCATCCGGACTTATTATCATGCTGAGGTTTTTTATCACTGCCTGTCCGTCAAAATATTTTGAAATATTATTTATTTCTATTGCTTTCCTGCCAAGACGGGTATATGCTACCGGAATTTCAATCTGCTCTTTTGATATTGTAATCTCTGAGTTCTTAATCTCTTCAAAACGCTGTATTCGCGCTTTCTGCTTTGTAGTCCTTGCTTTTGCCCCTCGCCGTATCCATGCAAGCTCATTTATATAAAGCCTTCTTCTTTTCTCCTCAGATGCTGCAAGGAATTCTTCACGCTGAGTCTTCTTCTCAAGAAAATATTCAAAATTGCCGTCGTATGAATATAGCTTTCCTTTGTCTATCTCTATAATGCGGTTGACGATACGGTTAAGAAAGTATCGGTCATGCGTGACAAGCAGGAGAGCGCCTTTTCGCTGTGATAAAAATTCTTCAAGCCAGCTTATAGTTTCAAGATCAATATGGTTTGTAGGCTCGTCAAGTATTAAAAGGTCAGCAGGTTGTATGAGCGCTTCTGCAAGGGTCACCCGTTTTCTCTGGCCTCCTGACAATTCTGAGATAATCCTGTTAGCATCTGTTATTCCCAGCCTGTCAAGAATAGTCTTTGCCTGAGCTTCCATATTCCATGCATCAAGGGAATCCATTTTTGATGTAAGCTCCATAAGTCTTGCCTGTATTTTTTCATCATCCGGGTTCCTGTTAAACCGATCAGATGCGTCTTCATATTCTCTTATAGTTCTTATTACAGGATTATCGCCCTGCAGTATATTATCTATTACGGATATATTTTCATCAAAGGAAGGTGTCTGGGAAAGAAACTGTATGCGCAGATTATTTCCCCTGGTTATCTTTCCTGAATCCGGAAGAATCTGTCCGCTTATAAGTTTTAAAAAAGTTGTCTTTCCTATACCGTTGACTCCTACCAGACCTATGCGATCTGAATCGTCGATACCCATTGAAAGATTCTCAAAAAGATTCTTCTCCGAAAATCCCTTAGAAACATTTTCCAGAGTTACAATATTCAAAATTTCTCTCCTCTTCAGCCCTCTCTTTCTCTTATTTCAACCTGTGACCTGAAAACAACCTTTTCACTCTTCTCATTAATTCCTTCTATATAAATAAGATTAGAGTCAAGGGCAGACATATCTTTATAAAGAACCAGTGTTTCTCCAGGCAATGCCTCATTTATATAATTGATTTCTATGCTTTTTGTCTCATATTTTTTGTGGTCTTCAACATTAAAACAATCCATGCCATAGTCTACATACCGGGAATTATTAAGATGTCCGTTAAAATCTATATCACTATACCCAATGACTTTCCTGTAAACAACCTCAAGCTTTTGCCCGAATGCCTTTAATTTACCCAGTCTGCAATCAATAGCTCTCTTGATGCCGGGAGTATTGGGGCTGTACCCAATAAGCTCAGTCTTAACAATTTTCCTTTGTGAGATATCTATAACCACCCAGTTTGATACTGCTGCAGCTATTATATTTCCTGCTGAATCCCTTGCCAGAAAATCTCTCTCAAAATCAAGCTTTCTCTGTTCCTGCTGCCATGTTTCTATTAAAATCTCTTCTCCAAAAAATGGATTTCTGAAAATTTCCACTTTTATTCTTGTCAGTATCCATGCAAAATTAAAATTATTTTTAAAATCCTCAATACCGAAACCGCGGTTTTCCACATCCATTTCAGCTGTTTCCTGAAAATAATTGAACAAAACGCTTAATTTTAAGGTTTTCATAAAATCAACGTCGCTTACCTCTATACGGTACTTCTTCTTATATGGTAGCACTATATCCATCTTTTAAACCCCTGCTTTTTTATGATTAAAATACTGATAAACTATTTTATACCAAAATATATTTTTTAAAATGTTTTATTGGTTTGTCTGTAAATATCTCACAATTTCCCATATATAACCCAATTCAATAAAGTTCAGCATCCTTATAATTTTTAAATAAGATACAAATATTATTGAAACCCGTTTTCAGTAATATCAACAAATATTGAAATTCCGGCTGCTATTAAGCATTATTAAAAGACGGAACCAGATCATGCGTCCTCAATTGTAAAAAAATTTTTACAATTGCTTTAAAATAATGTAAAATATATCGAACATTATGATTTACTATACAATTATTTGTAAGCTTTAATAGCTGGAATTGAAAATAGAAAAAGATTTAAACAGGCGAATTGGAAAGAATATAAAGTGGGCGCTAAAAGGGTCTGCCTTAAGCCAGAGTAAGGCAGCCGAAATGCTTGGCATATCAAGGCAGACCCTAAGCAACTACATGAGTGGCTCAACGCCCATTGATATAGATAAGCTCCTGAAGATAGCAGAGATTACAGGAAAAACAGCAAGCCGGTTTTACATGAATTTGGACTACGGGTATGTCCTATCAAATGATCCGGATCAGCTGATATCCGGCTTAAGAGATTTAACATCCATAATAAAAGCAAAAGAAGCCTTATTTGAAAGCTATGTATTTCGCTCAGACATCCCTATCCCGTCTGCCCTGAAAAACAAATTTGAGCAGAAAATAAGGCAGTATGCCGAAATAGAAAGAATAAATGAAATATCTTCCTATCAGTTCAAAATAGATTCTGCTCTGAACAAATTCGACAAGCCCCAGATAGAACTTATAGCCCAGAAAATAAGGGGATTATTTGAAATAGGCCCTGCAACATCCATATCAAATCCTGTCTATGAGCTTGAAAGAAATAATGTGAAAATAATTCAGTTTCCTGAAGACAATCAGGATATCTCAGGATTTTCTGCCCATAATGATGAGCTCGGGTACTGCATATATCTTAATTCCAAATGTACCATTGAGCGCCGATTCTTTACTGCTGCACATGAACTTGCCCACCTTATATTCCATAAAAAAGACTACATGCGCCAGGATAAAGCCGGGGTAGAACCTGACTCAGATACCGGCCCGGACCATAAAGCAGAAAACTTCACCGGCTCTGACACTGCTTCCTCCTCTCATGCCGATTCCGGACTAAATATAATCTATAAAGATAAAATAAAAGAAGACATAGCCGATGAATTTGCAGGCCTTTTTCTTGTTCCTTCCAATTCCCTTGCCTCATTCTGCAAAAACAATTTTATAGAAAACTTCATATTTGAAAATGTAATAATACTTAAAAAATATTTTAATGTTTCAGCAAAATGCATGATAAAAAGGCTCCTTAAAGAAGGCTGTATTTCAAAGCTTCAATACGCAGAACTAAATGAAGAAACTGATAAAAGAATAGACCCATATCATGAATATGAGCCAATCGAGAAAAGCCGGATTGTTGAAAATCACAGATTCAGAAACCTTGTCCACAGGGCTCTTGCAAATAAAAAAATAACAGAAAGCGAGGCAGCAGCTTATCTTAAAAATCCATGATGCAGGAAATCAGGCTATCAATTATCAATCACATTATCGTCAAAGGAATGGCTAAAATATAAATCTTAAAATAACCGGAATCATAATAATAAAGAATTAAAAAACAATAAAAATTAGAAGAATTGATACAATAGGAGGCAGCTTAAAATGCCAGGAAACGATACCAAAATAACCTGTCCCAACTGTAGCCACGAATTTGAGTTATCCGAGGCAATAGTCAGCCAGCTAAAAGAAGAGCTGGAGAAAAAATACAAGTTTAATATCCAGGAAGAAAAGAAAAAAATAAGGGATAGCCTGGAAAAAGAACTTGCCCGGTCATATTCCGACTCCATGACTGAACTCCGTGAACAGATTCAGGAAAAAGAAGAAAAGCTTTCCGAATTTACTGAAAACGAAAAAGCTCTCCGCAAGAGAGTCCGAGAGATAGAAAAAAAAGGAAAGGAAATGGAACTTGAGATTGAAAGGCAGGTTGATGCTGCCCGTGAAAAGATAGCTGAAGAGCAGAAGACAAAGACTCTTGAAAAGGACAAGAAAATCGATGACCTTATGAAGCAGATAGACGAGCTTAAGCGAAAAGCTGAGCAGGGCTCAATGCAGCTTCAGGGAGAAGTAATGGAGCTTGACCTGCAGTCCCAGCTTCAGATTCGCTTCCCTTATGATGAAATAGTTGAAGTTCCCAAAGGTGTGGAAGGGGCCGACATCATACAGACCGTAAATAATTTTTCCACATGCTGCGGCACAATAATCTGGGAAGTCAAGAATACAAAGAACTGGTCAGATAAATGGATAGACAAGTTAAAAGAAGACCAGCGCGAAAAGAAAGCCGAGATAGCCATAATAGTGTCCAGGGCTCTTCCGTCCACAATAAAGACCTGCGGAAACATAAATGGAATATGGGTATGCAATTACCCCATATCGATAGAAATAGCCGAAATACTTAGAAGCAATCTTATAAATGTTTCCAATGCCCTTGTATCCCAAGAAGGCAAAGATGAAAAAATGGAGGCAGTCTATAATTATCTCTCTAGTCCTGCCTTCAAATACAAAGTTGAGGCTATAATTGAGGCTTTCAGCAGCATGAAATTTGATCTGGACAAAGAGAAAGTTGCTGTCCAGAAACTATGGGATAAAAGAGAGACCCAGCTAAAAAGGGTGCTTAAAAATACTGCCGGAATGTATGGGGATCTGGAAGGAATTATAGGAAATACCCTGCCAAAGATTGAAGCACTGGAACTTGAAGGGGAGATAGCAGATGGGGAGAAAGAAGAATAAGTAAAAGCAAAAATAAAGTGGAGATTACCATGGAAGAATTAAAAACTTGCTGAGCTTATTAAAGAAAAATACAATTGAAAAAGAAATTTCTCACACAACAGGCCTGCCCTTATAGAGCATATAGGTGAATGCATAGTTTCAAATATTTTTAATATACTTTCCGTTGTATTTCTTGTCGGCTATCATACCGTATATGTTTTTGTCGGCATCCATAAGATTGGAAATTACATTGTTTTCAGAGCGGGGGGATGTAGCCAAGCCTGTTGCTGTTTATTGCCGTTTAGATCCATGATTGCGATTGCTTTGCTGTTCATGAGGATTTTCAGGCTCACGCTGGAATATCGGAAAGTCCTTTTTTGATGGTTTTTTTATTGCAAAAATTATAGTATAGTCAGAAAAACAAAGTCCGAAGAGTATGTATGAGAAATGTATCCGGAAGAAAGTTCTTAAATATAGTATATCCGGAAGAATTATTAAGAAGAGCAAAACCGGAATATTTTTTATCAGATTAAAAATTCAGTAATAATATACTAAAGTTAGTCGAGGTGACGAACAAGAAGACAATGATAAGCAGTTTCAGATGGCCGGTAAATTTTTTGATAACTATAGGGGCGGTTGTTCTGGCAATGCTTGTCATTCTTTTTATCTGCGCATTTTTTATCAGGGCTTCCGGCAACAGGGAAGTTTTAAGATATTTTGACAGCGGTTTTCTTGAAAAGGCTGCGGATTATAACAAGACTGTTCTTCTGGCTTCGGTTCTGGACAGGTTTCTTACCTGGTCTTTTATGGGAATTCTTCTATTTCTGTTCTGGAAATATTCTTGCATAAGTACAAGAATCAATATCGGACTTGCCGCCCTTGCTTTTTTTATTTTTACTTTTGCTCTTTTTCTGTTTCTTCTTCCTCTCCAGTACTATCAGGAATTTGTTATAAGCCACAGGTACGGTTTTTCAAATCAGACTCTTTCGGCTTGGTTTGGCGAGGCGCTGAAAGAGGCTGTGCTTTATATGATAATAAGCACGGGAGGACTGACTGCCGTTTATACACTGATGATATATGTCCCGAAATACTGGTGGCTTGTTGCCATTGCGGTTTTTATTGTTTTTATAGTATTTGCAAATTTTATATTTCCGATTCTTATTGACCCTTTATTTTATAAGTTTGAGCCGCTGGCAGATAAGGAGCTGGAGAAGGCAATATTAAGTGTTGCGGACAAGGCAGATGTAAAAATAGGCAGTATTCTGGTAGCGGATGCAAGCCGCAAGACAAATAAGGTAAATGCTTATTTTACCGGAATAGGGAAGAGCAAGAGGATTGTTATTTATGATAATCTGCTTGAAAAGTATTCAAAAAATGAAGTGGTTTCGGTTATTGCGCATGAGGTGGGGCACTGGAAATACATGCATGTCGTAAAGAGTATAATTATGGGAATAGCAGGGATGATTATTATATTTTTTACCATGTTCATGATGAAAGGCGGTATGAATATGGAGGTAAGCGTGAGACTGGTGCTGATTCTTTTTGTAGCCTTCAGTCTGATTGCTTATATTTTAAATCCGGTCAGCAATCTTTTATCCAGGCGTTTTGAGGTGCAGGCGGACAGAGCAGCAGCAGACCTTACGGGTGATACCCGGACTCAGGTAGAAATGCTACAGAAACTTGCACGGTCCAATCTTTCATATGTCAGTCCTTCAGGAGTGCTCAAGTTTCTTATTTACACCCATCCTCCTATTATGGAGAGGATAAAGGGAACGTATAATTTAGCCCCCCGTAAGAAATAGCTTGATAGATCTGATAATGTACAGTCACATATCTTTAATTGAAAACTGCCAATTAGTATTTAAATATTTTCTGATGAATTATTTCTGAAGTTAAAGAAAATCAGTAATATAATTATTATTCAGCCGAAAGGATTTAAGAGATTTAAAAGATTTCTACAGCCGGTTCTGATCTTTATAATATTTTTTAAACAGTGGAGAACGGAGTAAGAAAGTGCAAAAAGTTACAGGAAAACAGGAAAATTCAAAAATGTGTTTTGTCTGTGGATTAAAAAACAGATATGGTCTTAAGGCACAATTCTATGAAACTGAAAATAATGAGATTGTTGCAATTTTTAAGGGTGAGGAGGAGCATCAGGGTTATCCGGGAAGGCTGCATGGAGGAATAGCAGCTTCTATACTGGATGAAACAATCGGCAGAGCAATCAATATAAATAGTGAGAATGAGCTATGGGGTGTTACTCTTGAACTTAAAGTGAAGTACAGAAAACCAATTCCTTTGGGTGAAGAACTGAAAGTTTTTGGAAGGCTGAGTCGTGTGGACAAGAGGCTTTTTAAAGGTACAGGGGAAATAGTAAATCCTGATGGGGAGATTGCGGCTACTGCAGAAGGACTATATATGAAACTGCCAATTGACAGGATTGCTGATTTTGACAGGGAGGAAAATGACTGGAAAGTCGTTGTTTCGGAATCGGATCCAACCGAAGTCTGATACAGGAGAAGCTAAGATAAATAAGGG
>DUQM01000093.1 GCA_012837825.1 Actinomycetota bacterium
AGAAACTGCTCGAAATAATGGACAACAATAATATTAAGTCAAGTGTTGTTTTAAGCACAGTTCTTTCACCCAAAACAGGGAACGAAGAGATAGACAGAATGAACCGGTATGTCAGCAGCCAGATATCAGCAGACAGGGACAGGCTGCTGGGATTTTTTACAATAAATCCTTTTTTTAAAAAAGAAGCATTGCAGGTGTTGGAAAGAAGCATAAATGAACTCAGGTTATGCGGCTTGAAGATACATCCACCATTTCAGGAGATTTTTCCAAATGATGAAAAACTATATCCATTCTATAAAAAAATGGAAGAATACGATCTTCCGGTTTTGTTTCATACAGGTTCCATAGGCATAATACCTTATAAAGACTGCTATTCTAATCCGGCTTTTCTGGATGATGTTGCCTGTAATTTTCCTAACCTTACAATAATAATCGGACATTCCGGAAAGATATGGCATAAGGAAACTGCCATGCTGCTTAGAAAGCATAAAAATATTTATGCGGATATAAGTACAAATATCGGAAGAGATCTTTCTTTTTCCGAGCATCCCATGTCATGGCTTCTTTATAAAATTAAATCTTATGCCGGCTGTATGGACAGACTGCTTTTCGGAAGCGACTATCCTTTGTATATGCAGAATGAAACCATAAAATGTTTCGATAAAGCAGTTGCGTTTCTGAATTCAAAATATCCCGGCTTTATAACCGGTGATGATATGGAAAAAATAATGTATAAAAATGCTGAAAAATTACTAAACCGGATTAAAAATAAAAGGAATTTGTGATTATTAAAAATAAAAAAATAACGGTAAATGTGGCTCTTGCAAACAGTTTTGACAAAGAATTGTATGATCCGATTATTGCCGGTTCGGTATGTGCAGTCATTGACACATTAAGAGCAACATCTACAATGACTGCTATTTTTGGTTCGGGCTGCAGGAGAATAATACTATCAAAAAACAAAAGCGAAGCTTATGTTTTAAAAAAGATATTTAACAAGTATCTTTTATGCGGCGAGGAAAACGGTCTTCCTCCTGAAAGATTTGATTATGGAAACTCACCTTATGAGTTCTCGAAACTCAGTCTTTCAGGGGAAAAGACAATAATGATGACTACAAACGGTACAGTTTCATTTTTCAGATTACTCAGGGCAGATAGCATTTTTGCTCTTTCTCTTCTGAATCTCAGCACTGTTCTCAGACACATGTCGCTGATTGCAGAAAAAGAGAGTAAGGATATTTTTATTTTGTGTTCGGGAAAGAAGGGACATATAGCATATGATGATGTATATAATGCCGGAATGGCAGTAAAGTACCTTATTAGTTCTAATCCGGACAATTATATATTGTCAGATTCTGCACGGATTGTCCTGGAAATTGTAAGAAATAATACCGATATTGCGGGAGCGCTTGGGAATTCCTGCAGCGGCCGGGCTGTAAAGGATATAGGGCAGGATATTGATATAGATTTTTGTTCAGAAATTGACAGATACTCCAATGTTCAGATATTGCGCGTAATTGATCTGCTTGTAAATCCTGATAAAGAAACTGAAGAAAAATATAGCGATATTCTGAAAGAAAAAAACAGGCTAAAAGACAATTGTTTTGAAAAATTACTGGTAATGGAAGAATACCGGGAGAGTAAATAATAGCTTAAGATGTTTTTGCTTCTTCCTTTTCATTTTTGGAAAAGCTGAAATAAAATGTTTACGCCTTTACCCGGAGTGCTTTCTTAAAACTTTTTTACCAGGATTTATTTTTTTATATCATATTTATATATTTATAAGTTATAGTAGTAACAGGGTGGCAGTTGCTGCAGAAGAGCTGTTTTAATAATATAATAGACCTGTATTCCGATTATTAATTTTATATATGGCAATGAATAGCAAATGAAAAAGGTAACTTTAAAAGACATAGCCCAAAAAACCGGTTATACTGCAAATACTGTTTCCAGAGCCCTGAAGGGCAAAAAGGATATCTCTGAAAAAACCCGAAACCATATCAATAATATTGCAAATAAAATGGGCTATATTCCCAACAATATTGCAGGATCATTAAGATCAGGAAAAACAAGGACAATTGCAACTATAGTTCCGGATATTTCCGATCCTTTGATAGCGATATGGTTAAATGATGTGGAAACAAGACTCAGAATCAATAAATATAACACTTTCATTATAAATACTGAGGAAAAATATGAAAATGAGGAAGAAGCAGTAATACTTGCGCTCAGTAAAAATGTCGATGGCATAATACTGTGTCCAACCCAGAAAAAAAATGATGACATAAAAATGCTTGCAAGGCTGGGCATGCCTTTTATTCTGCTTGGCAGAAGATTTTATGACATTGATACAGATTTTGTAATCTCGGATGATATAAAAGGCGCTTTTCTTGCAATAAACCATCTTTTAAACAAAGGATACAGGGATATTTTATTTATTAATGGCCCTACATACATATCTTCTGCCCGGGAACGCCTTGAAGGTTATAAAAAAGCTTTCAGGTCAGGAGGTCTTGCATATAAAGAAGAACTGGTCATGGAATGCGGAGTAACTGCCGGTAACTGTACTTTGATAATGAAAGAAATTATTGATAAAAAATTAAATTTTGATTCAGTTTTCGCTTTCAGCGATCTGATGGCCTGGGAAATAATAAGTACATTGCAAAATATAAATATGTCCAGGTATGGGAATCTACCCGTAATCGGATATGATAATATACAGTCAAGATTTTTTTATCCATTTCCCCTGACTACGGTAAGTTATCCAAAAAGACAGATGGCATATCAGGCTGTTGACATTCTTTTGAGTAAAATAAGAGGCGAAACTCAAAACGATTATGAGCAGCATATTGTAGATACAAGGCTGGTAATCAGGTAAACATATATATCTGAAACATTTTTTATGAATATATATATTTTTTATTTAAGCCTCTGAAAGAAACATAAATGTGTGATTATAAATATTGACAGAATCCAACATTAACGTTAATGTTATATTATGGATTAGTAGGGCTGTAAACATTCTGAATCTGAATAATAAATTATATTTTCTATTAATAATCCTTAAAAATATTTTCCCGGGAGGTAAAAATGGAAAGAATAAGAGTCGGAATAATCGGTCTTGGCTGGTTTGGAGAACATCATGTGGATACATTTCAGCAGTTGCCTCTTGCAGAAGTCTCAGCGATCTGCACAAGAAGGCCTGATCATCTGAAAAAAATGAGTGAGAAATATAATGTTGAAAAGACTTATACCAACTATGCTGACATGCTTAATGACAAAACTATTGACATGATATCAATAGTTACTCATGTTCCTGACCATGAGCAAATAGCAGTAGATGCGATAAAAGCAGGGAAACACGTCTTTCTTGAAAAACCTATGGCAAACAGTACGGAAGAGTGCGACAGAATACTGGAGGCGTTAAAAGGTACAGATAAGTTTTTTATGGTTGGGCATGTCTGCAGGTTTGATACAGCATATGCTCTTGCCAAAGAAGAGATAGAAGCAGGAAATATTGGCAGAATAGTTTCTATACATGCAAAAAGAAACCTGGCGAAATGGATAACAGAAGGCCATCTCAATAAAATAAGTGCGCTTTTTGGTGACGGAATTCATGATTTTGATCTGATGCTCTGGTTTACAAAAGCAAAACCTAAAACTGTTTATGCAAAAACAAAGAGCACAAGGCCAAATCTTAAATATGATGATGTTGCATGGGCTCTTTTTACACTTGATGACGATACATTTGCAGTAATTGAAACTATATGGTGTCTGCCTGATAATGTGCCTTTTGCTATTGATGCCGGAATGGAAATAATAGGTACTGAAGGAGCTATCTATATTGATAATTCAGGGTCAAACTATACAGTTCTGACTAAAAAAGGTCTCAGCTACCCTCAGTCGACATACTGGCCTTCAGTACATGGTCTTAGAAGAGGATATTTAAAAGAAGAGTTTGACTATTTCCTGAAATGCATAGCAAAAAATGAAAAGCCGTCAGTAATTACTCCTCAGGAGTCCAGAGATGTCGTTCATGCAATAAGAATGGCAGAGAAATCAGCTGATGAAAACAGGATAGTAGAATTTTAAATTAAGCCTATGCTTAATTGTTAAGTTTTAAAGATAATTTTTAAAGACATAAAAATAAGTTATATTACAGGAGGAAAAAATGAGACTTAATCCGATAAACCCTAATGAGTATGCAGAAAGGGTTAAAAAACTTCAGAATGAATTAAAAGCAAATAAAGTAGATCTTTTTATAGGATACAGCAGTGAATGCGAATCTGCTTCTTCAAGATATCTTACAGGATTCTGGCCTTTTTTTGATTTTGCAACAGTTATTGTTCCATCGGAAGGCAAAGCGGCTCTGGTTACAGGTGGCCCGGAATCAAGGGATTTTGCAGAAGCTTTTTCGACAGTGCCGGGCGTTTTCATAAATCCATTGCTTGTTGAGACGTCCGCTCCTGAATGGGTGCCCGATGTCACCAATATGAATCTTAAAGATATCATTTCAAGGATATATAATGGTTCTGTCAGAAGAGTAGGGATAGGAAACTGGAATATCTTTCCTTATGCCTTATTTAAAGAGCTTAAAGAGTTTTTTCCTGATGCTGAATTTATAAATGCAGATAATCTGCTGCTTAATGTACAATCGATAAAAACCCCGGCAGAAGTTCCATATATTGAAGAAGCTTACAGGATAACCGAAGAATCATTAAAAACTGCTCTTGAATCTGCAAAACCAGGGAAAAAAGAATGGGAAATCGAAGCTACTGCAAGAGCAAAAATGCTTGAGATGGGAGCAGAAGGAACTCCTTATCCAAACTGGGTTTGTTCCGGAGACAATACAAGATTAAGTTTGTGTAGATCCACAAATAAACCAATTAAAGAAAATGAGCTTGTCCAGCTTACTATAGGGGCTAAATATATGGGTTATTGCGGTAACATGTGCAGGCCGTTTGTAATAGGCAAAGCTCCTGCCGAAGTAAAAAAACTAATGGAAGTGGCTCTTGAAGCAGTAAATTATACTCTTGGAGCCATAAAACCCGGAGCGATTGCTTCTGATATATTTGACGGATATTATAAACTGCTTTCAAAACACAAATGTGAAGAATTAACTCTTTATGGTCCTGCCCACGGAACAGGAAGCTCAGAGGTTGAAGGGCTCTGGCTTGCCAAAGATGCTGACTTTGTTATAAAAGCGGGAATGCTTTTCAATATAGATATATGGCTTTCAGACGGCAAGAACGGTCTCAGATATGAGGACGGTGTTCTGGTAACAGAGAAAGGCATAAAAGAACTTACTAGCTATAGAAGAGAAATAATTGAACTATGACAGAAGATATAAAAAGGTCAGTTTATCTTCAAATCGAAAAAAGAAAAAAAGAAATTGAAGAATGGCTTAAAAAGCTGGTAAGCATACCAAGCGAGAACAGATATCCTGATGGCTTTGAAGCTGATGCCCAGAATTTTATTGAAGATGAATGCAGGAAATGCGGACTGGAAGTTGATACTTTTTTACCTACGGATATCAGGAATATTGAAAAACATGACTACTGGCTTTCGGGAAGAAACTACGGCAATGGCAGGAAAAATGTAATTGCCAGATGGAAAGGGGATTCCGGGGGAAAATCTGTTTTACTGAGCGGGCATGTTGATGTAGCTCCTTTTGAACCTGATAACTGGAAAGAGACAAGACCTTTTGTTCCGGTAATAAAAGAAGGCAGACTTTATGGTCGTGGAGCAGCAGACATGAAGGGAGGTCTTGCAGCCTCTTTCTGGGCAGTCAAAATTCTCAGGGAATCTGGCTACATGCCGGCAGGAGATATTATTTTTGAAAGTCTTGTTGATGAAGAATTTGCAGGCGGAAACGGCACGCTGGCTGCCCGCCTTAAAGGATATAATACTGACTTTGCCATAGTGACTGAACCTACAAGGATGGAAATATGCACAGCGTGTCCTGGTGCAATTCTTGGAGAATTAATCATAAGAGGTAATGCCGGAATACCGTATATGGGACAGCCTATCTATAATCCAATTGATGGCGCATCAAGAGCGATTTGTTTTTTTGAAGAATGGATAAAATACTGGAGAGACAAAAACAAACATGAGTTGTTTCTTGAAAAAGGCAAAGAACTGAATTATCTTTTATGGGACATATCGACCCGGGTTTCTGACGAGCTTATTCAGATGGGCACTCCTGCAATTGTAAAAATTTCATGGGTAGTGTGGGTGAGTCCCGGAACCAGCGAAGAGTATTTCTTTAAAGAATTCAGGAAATTCTGGGATGAAAAAGCCGGACAGGACGAAGTGTTAAAAAATTTTGATCTCGAAATAAAGCAGACATTTCATTTTGTAAGGCCCTGGCAGACTGACGGATCAAGTGAAGGAATAGATACAATTATCAGGTCATACTCTGATTATACAGATAAAAAAGCAGATATTGCAGGCGCTACTTTTTCATGCGACATGGCTATATATGGGGATGTTGGCAGAATACCCGTTATTCTTCTTGGTCCGAGAGGAGACAATCTCCATGGTTCAGATGAGTGGGTATTGCTTGAAGATATTTACAATCTTATAGGAATATTTATTTTATTTATTAAAGACTGGTGTAAATAAATATAGCAGTTTATTATTAATATAAGATATTCAAACAATATAAGGAGTAAATTTATGCGTAAATTAAGCAAAGTTGCCCCTGAATGGTGGGATTATACAACACTTGATGACAGCCTTCTTGAAGAGGTAGCAAGGCTTCAGCCTGATGATTTCATAAAATTGCAAAGGGACGGTTTTAAAATAAAAATGTACGATACCCTTGAATCATTTTATACTGCTGAGGCACTTGAATATGTCAGATGCTGGCAAGCATCAACTTCTTCAAATCCTGTCGGAATCTGCGGGCCTATCGGGCCCACTGAGCAGCTCCCTCTTGTAGCAGAGATAATAAATGCTCTGGAAATAAATGTAAGAGAAGGACATTTCTGGGGAATGGACGAATGGTTCATAGATGGTAAGGAAATGCCTGCTACAAATCCACTGAGCTTTACAAAAGCAAGCATGGATTTATGCTTTAACAGAATCAGAAAAGACTTGAGACCGGCTGATGAGAACATCCATTTTCTAAAAGCTGACAATATAAACAGCTATTCGGAATTATATGATCAAGTTGAATGCAGGATAATGCAGGGCGGACAGGGAGAAACCAAACACTGGGCTTTTAACGATCCGTTAAAAAGAGAAGGAGAATATAAAGATAGTCCTCCTTCACCTGAACAGTTCAGAAAATTAGCTGCCAGAGTAGTAGATCTTCATCCTATGACTTTAATGCAGAATGCAAGAACCTCAAGCGGTGGAATTGTTTCAAATATTCCTTCCCAGGCTATAACAGTCGGTCCTGTAGAAACCTGGAAAGCCGGGAGAGTATCAATATGGCATGCCGGCACGCATGATAATCCATTCGGAATGAGGCTGACAACTTTTATGATTTCAAAAAAAATAATTGATTCATCAGTTCCAATGTCGCTTCTTGCCGAGCATGATGATGTTTTATTTAATTTTTACAGACCTGGCATAGGCACCTGCATTGCGGAAATGCATTAATAAATATATTAAGAGGGTGAAAATGAAATTAATTGATGCCTCAGGCCCTGTTTATGAAGGAATGTGGAGTTATGGAAAGCCGTTTCCTGAATTTCGTTTAAAAGAATTAAATAATCCCGATTGGGTTGATTTTACCGCATATTCCCAGGAATTCGAAGGCCTTTCAAGTGCAACCGGCACCTATATAGATGGTCCATCCCATGCGCTTGGTCTTGACAAGTCTTATCCTATGAGTGATATTCCTATCGAAAAATTATTCGGGATAGATGCATATGTTTTGAAATTTGATTTAAAGAAATTAAGTAAAGTCGGAAAAAGGCCCGCCATCACATTAGAGGATATTGTCGTAGCTGAAAAAGAAAATATCCCGGATAATAGCGCCATTATTTTTGCAACCGGGTGGGGGAGGCACTGGACATATCCTGATTTTTTAACAGATAATTGGTTTTTTAAAAAAGATGCAGTCGAATACCTTGTTAAAAAAAAGCCGACTATTTTTGCTGCCGATACTCCTTCTTTTGATAATATAGATGCAAAGCAGGGAATCTGGGACCTTATTTTTAATAATAATATTTTAATCGTTGCCCCACTTATTAATCTTGAAAAGATCAATGCATATAAGGTCAAACTTTATATCTGCCCATTAAACATCCTAAATACCACAGGGCTGCCCTGCAGAGTAATTATTGAGGACAAATGATTGTAATAAGGATTTTTTATGAATGACGGCGTAAGGATTCTTGATATCCGTGAGCTGGATATAAAGCTTTTGGGCAATTTGTGCAATCAATGTGAGATGTGGTTAAATTCAGAGAAAATAAACATAATCAGAGAATTTAACAGTGCTCCCAGGTTTTCTGTTTTTTTAAAAAGTCTGTTTTTTAGCATAAGTAATAAAACCAGCAAAACAGGATATATTAATTATTTTTTAAAAAATGGCGGGATGGGGAAAGCTGCCGTCATAAAAGATAGCAGAATTACAGGCATAGCTTTATATGGCAGCTATTGTCTTTTTCCTGCATTAAAACAATTTGCCATCTATCCTCCTGATTTTGAAAGCGCCTTTCTTGGATGTGTCTGCATTGATGAGGATTTTTCGGAGTTCGGAATTGGAGAAAGATTGCTGCTTTCAGTTGAAAAAGATTTGATAGAAAGGCAATATAAATCAGTCGAGACCATAGCAAAGAGAGCCAATGATGATTTAAGCGAGGAAGATTTTGCCAGGATTCATTTCTTTAATGTAAAGTTTCTTATATCCAAGGGATTTTATATTAAAAAGAATGATGAGCTGTATCCTCTTTTAAGACTTGATCTTAGCAATATCATAACAGTCCCCGAAGAAGAATCCTGGTTATATAAATTATTTATCAGAAATCATGCTAAAAGGTCTTCAGTGACAGAGGCATGCAGGAAAAAATAAAATAACATACAAGTGTTTGTTTGCATATTTTTTAAAATATTATTATAATACATTCTCCGCATAAGTAATTTTCATTGCGGGGTGGAGCAGTCTGGTAGCTCGTCGGGCTCATAACCCGAAGGCCATAGGTTCGAATCCTATCCCCGCTACCAACTTAAAACGTAGCTATTGATACAATCTCTCGTATTTATTAATAAATAATTACTTTCTTTTGTTTTTGGTCTATTTTCTGTCCGGAATAGGGAGCAAGATTTCACTGCCGTCTTTGAAGCGGTAAAGCAAGGTGTTATCGTTCTTCACCGTCACTGTGTCCACAGTGCTCATTTGGAGTGCGATCGCTAAATGGGCTTGGTTATTAATAAATCTTGCTGTCAATAGCATTGCGGATCATCTGCTGAAGGCTCTTTTTCAAAAAATCATGATGATTCTGAAAAGTGCGCAATAAAACGATTGAAAAATGATCAACAAAACGATTGAAAAGTGCTCAATAATATTCTAATATGCCATTAGGAGGTGAGACTTGTGAGCTTAAGAAAAGACGGATATATGCCGAGGTTAATTGATGATAAGGTCGCAAGATATCTGAAAATCTTCGGAGCGGTTTCTATTGAAGGCCCTAAATGGTGTGGAAAGACATGGACCGGACTAAATTATGCAAATAGCGTAGCATATATGACTGAGAAAAGTCAGATAAGTATGGCAAGCATTGACCCGAAGTATATTTTTCTTACTGACAGACCACAGCTGATTGATGAATGGCAGGTTGTTCCGGGCATATGGGATGCAGTTCGCCATGAGTGTGATCGCAATCGAGAAAAAGGGAACTTTATTCTTACAGGCTCAACTTCGCTTGATTCAACATCAAGTGAAGAAGTATATCACTCCGGGACGGGGAGAATAGCTACAATTCGTATGCATACCATGAGTCTGTATGAATCCGGAGACTCGACAGGCAAAGCCTCTATCGGTGATATGCTTGAAGATCAGTTAAGCGAAGGACATACCGGCAAAGTTGGGCTAGACAAGCTTGCGCATTTGATTGTTAGGGGAGGATGGCCGGAGAATATTGATATGCCGGATAGGGATATCGGCATTATCCCAAGAAGTTA
>DUQM01000094.1 GCA_012837825.1 Actinomycetota bacterium
TATGAATATAAAAATAATAGTAATTTTAATAATTATTACAATAATAATTTCTTCTGTCATTACATTTGCTATAAAAAAAGATACCGGAATAGACTCGTTTTCGGTTATTGACAGATCATCCGGCTGGAGCAGTTCTGCATCATATATTAAAAATCCTGTTTTTGAACAGGCAGAAGATTCAGATATATGGGTTATATTGAGATTAAAAAATCCGCAGAGAAATGAAAATTACGTATTGGAGATTTACTTTGACGGAGAGTCCGGCAGCAAAATAATACAGACAGTCAAAGTTCCCATCGACAAAGAGAGTTCCCAGACAACAGAAATCTCCGTTGTAAAAAATGAAAGCCTATACCAAAAAGGGAAATACTCTGTAAAATTATATCACAATGATATAATCGCAGAAGAAACCGGATTTGAAATAAGATGATATCAGTAGTTGTGGCTTGAAAATTCCCTTTTTACCCTTTTAAACATTAAATCCATTACTTCTGCAAGAGTATGATCAAGATTGTAGTTATCAAGTATTTTGACATTGTTCCTGACAGCAAGTTCCTGAATATAGCTTTGTATCATTCTGATGTTTTTTAAATGACGCAGATATCTCTGCATTGGTCTTGAACCCTGTGTTTCAAAAGTCCTTTTTACGAAATGTTCTCTGTGAAGAGCTTCATCTTCAACAATTATTATAAAATGTTCTATCAGCGCTTTGTCTTCCATTTTTTTAATATTTATATAACCGGGAACAACATGAGCTCCCTCAATGATAGTATCTATTTTTTCCTCAACACTTCTCTTTATGATGGCTTCTATTCCTACAGTAACTGCCATTACCTGTTCCCTGAAACCCAGTATTACCGGGCTGACCCCTGTAGGAGGAAGTGCAAGGTGTTTATATGCATTATATGAAGAGCCCTGCAGTGGTTTTATCAGTTTGTCGGAAACAGATGTTCTCATGATTTCCCTGATCGCATCTGTCGAAACAACTCTTGATATATTAAGCCTGTTTGACATAATTGTGGAAATGGTAGATTTACCGGCTCCTGTGGAACCGCCAATAAGCATTATTATGGGTCTTCCAAGTTTTCCTACAGACTGCCATAAAAGATATTTTTCTGCATATTCAAGATTAACTTCCTCTTTTATAAACCTGAAAACAAGCGCTCTGAGGTCTTCAAGCGAAACTGACATTGATTTATTTTTAAAAAGATAATCCTGCACATCAAAAGCAATCCGATGGGATGTCAGCATATCAAGGCCTGTGACAATTATTGAATTGGCAAGAATGCCTTTGGAAAAAGGAAGCCCGCCCTTTTTTTTATCGGATATTACTATCATTTCTTTTTTGTTTTCTTCTTTATCCATTTGACTTTTATAAGTTGTTTATAATTTTAATAACTTAACAACCAGATGCTATTTTTTTAAATAAAACCAAAAGATAGTCAGTGAATTTTCTATTGCCTCCCCTGAAAAACGGGACATTATTCATATATGCAACCTCTTTATTGTGTTTTACTGAATAATCAGTTATTACATCCACTGCTGCTGCTTTTAATTCCGAAAGAAAAACATCAAAATCACCGAATTTCTCTATTTCATTATAAAGCTTTGGCCTGTCAGAAAGACTAAAGGTCATGCCTGTTATGGTGCATTTATATTTTTTCTCCAGATAATTTTTAATTTTTTCCTGCATCATGCTCTTGGCGGTCATCCCCACAACTACTTTTTTCCCTCCAAGTTCTCCAAGAGGATAGGGCCTGAATATTGACAGGAAAACCGAAGCTGAAGGATTGATCTCCCTGATATTGTTTAAAAGTATTTCAATATTTTCAAAATCAGCAATAGGCTTTTCACACATCGTAAGAATTATAGTCTGCGATATCATAATCCTGTATATTCCCAGATATCCGACTATTTCATCCCATTTCTGATCTGCGCCAATAACACATATGTAGCTATCCGTATCAACATCCGGAAGTGAAGCTCCGCTTCCTTCCATTATTATCAGATCCGGCTTTAAAGAAGACGCCAGTTTTGCGCCTTCAGTCACATTTGATAAAAAAACTTTTCCACCGAAACCGCCGCCGCATCTTCTGCAACCTATCGTAGTGATTTTACTCATCAATGCATCTTCAATGTAATCTGAGCTCGCATGCAGGCCTTTTTTGCTTAATGAAAGCAGAAACCGGGGAGTAATTTCCAATTCGCTCCCCTTGAGCAGCTGGGGTTTTTGAGGTCCTCCTCTGCCCATGGCGACAACTATTACATCCAGACCTTTTTTCTTATAAGCCTGGGCAATGAAAGCGCTTATTGCTGTTTTTCCGATTCTTTTTCCGGTACCGATAACTGAAATGGAAGGAACCTCCAGCTTCATGCGATCAGAAGGGTTTTCAAAAAAGAAATCCGTCCCCATGTAGCTGGCTTTCTTATAAAAACAGAAAGAAGCGATTTTCATTCTTATATCATGGTTTACAACCGGCTGATCGCTTAAATCAAATACGATGTCAGGCTTGAATTTATCCAGTGCAGATAAAAAATCCTGTAAAATATCCTTTACTACAAAAATATCATAATCAAAAAAATCAGAAAACTTTCCGGAGGATATTTTTTCCGTTCCTCCCAGAAAAATAATCCCTGCAATTGTGCCACAGAATTCTTTTTTTAACTTCCTGATTGCATCATTTGTAACCTGGGGATAATGCTCGCCATCAATAAGCGCGACCATTCTTTTGAATTTTTTACAATTTTGCATCTTTAATAAATTTAGCATTAAGCCCTTCCTTGACAGTAGACCTTTTTATTCCTTCAATTTTTTCAATTTTGTCAAAAGGGAACCTGCGGTAAATATCGATCTTGTCATCATAAATATACATTATGTTATAATTCGGCTCTATCTTTCCCCTTAATCTAAGACAGGATACTGTTCCTGTGGTTATCATCAGTATATCTTCAATCCTCCATATATAGGGAACATGCTTGTGTCCGCATAAAACAAGATCTACCTTTGAGTCAACAAGTACCTCCAGCACATCTCCGGCATCATTTACCACATTTCTTTCCCTGCCTGTACCCGGGATGGGAAGAAGATGGTGATGCATTGTAAAAATCTTGAAAACACTGTCATCTGCTTCAGCAAATTCATTCTTTATCCACTTGTAATATTCTCTTCCTATCTGACCGTTATCAAGGTCAGGTTCAGTTGAATCAGCAGCCACTATTTTTACTTTTTCATTATTATATGTAATATAGCGTTCACCATATATATCTTCAAAATGTATATAGCCTACATTTCTTGAGTCGTGATTTCCGGGCTGAACAATTAAATTATTGCATTTGATTGGAGCCAGATAATTTTTTACAGTATCATATTCTCTTCTGAAACCATTTGCAGTAAGATCCCCGGTTACGATAACTACATCCGGATTAAGTTCATTTATCTCGTCTATTGCTCTGGTTAACAGACTGGGAACAAAATGAACCTCGCCAACATGAATGTCGGAAATCTGAACTATCATGACAGGTTTCTTATTATCAATTACCATTGTCTCCCCTTTTACATTGCTTGCTCTTTATGTCAAATTTTAATTAGTTTTAATTTATTTACAACATCCGAATAAGTTTTTTCTCCCCTTAATATCCTACAACATGACTTGAAGAGTTTTTCGTTCTTTTTAATCAGTTTATAGTAAAAATACTGAGATGAAAAAAATATTTTTGAAATAATCATCGAATATTCGATATTTTTTATTATTTCACTGCTTACCTTTTTATTGTAATCGTGAAATTCAAAAGAAGAATTTTTTAATGCCTTGTCTACGCTTGAAAATGCAATATGAGAGCCAAGTATGGCATTATACAGTCCCTCACCCGTAAATGCATCTCCAAAACCTGCTGCATCTCCTGTAGCCAGAATCCTGTATGAAGATATAAAATCATTTCTGCTTCTGACCGGAATAAAATGTGCATGAACCTGTGATTCTTCTTTCTCATTGATTATGAAAAAATCCGTATTTTTTATAAAAGCGCTGAGATATTTTTTTATTTCTCTTGACTTCTCAGGAAGTCCTCCCATACCTGCAGAAATTCTTTTATTTTTTGGGAAAAGCCACAAATATCCATATTTTACCCCGCCAAAATCAATAACAACACTGTCTTTATCAAATAAAGCAAGGTTTGATTTTTTATCCGCGTTCTCTTTTCTGTCGGCACAATACTTTTTGCCGTATCCCAAAACCGGTATTTCGATTTCGTATCCTATTATCTTTCTGATTTTACGGAAATTATTAAATTTCCTTATGGTAAAACCACCGGCTCCGTCAGAACCTGCAAATATTTTTCCATAATATCTGCCCTTTTCCGTAAAAACAATTACTTCATTTCTTTCAACTGTAAGCTCTTTTACTCTCTCGCCTGTTTTAACAATACAGCCTGCTTCAACAGCTTTTTTCACAAGATAATCATCAAAATTCTTTCTATCAATGGTGTACATGAGAGGCTGATCATATTCCCCGATAAAATCATCCTTTGACTTTCTTTGAAAATGGATCCTGGTGATGACATTATGTATCTGGGAATCAATATTAAAAGGAATCATTTTTGCTGCTCTTATCTGTATGCCTCCGGCACAGACTTTATATCTGGGAAAATTTTCCTTATCCAAAATCAGGACATTGTATCCGCTTTCAGACAAAAGATATCCCAGAATACTCCCGGAAGGACCTGCACCGCTGATAATTACGTCAAATATTTCTTTCATAAATAGTCAAATATTTATAAGGCACAATAAAAATCGTGCCTTATAAATCAAATTAATATTTAATTATTACCGGTATTTTGTTTTTATGTATAAGCTTTTTCAGTTTCTTTTGAGAACAGGTGTACTTTTTCAAGATCTACATGCAGGGAGATATTTTCTCCGTCTTTTACCCGGCTTCTCGGATTTACCCTTGCAGTCATAAGAGTTCCCTCTATACCTATATAGGCATATATTTCCGCACCCATGGGCTCGGTTACCTCAACCATGGCTGTAATGGTATTTGAAGGCTTTGCATCAGATACAAATGCAGTATCCTCAAGATCTTCAGGCCTGATTCCAAGCACTACTTCTTTTCCTGCAAGATCATGCTCTTTTATTGCTTTTTTTATGTTATCAAATGTTTCAAGCTCAAAGTCCTTGTGCTTAAGCGTCATTTTGTCGGTAACTGTCACATCGATAAAGTTCATTGCAGGACTTCCTATAAAACCGGCTACAAACATATTGTCAGGATGGTCATAAACGTCCTGGGGATGGCCTACCTGCTGAACTATTCCGTCTTTCATGATTATTATCCTGTCAGCCATTGTCATGGCTTCTGTCTGATCATGGGTTACGTATATGATGGTTGCATGAAGCCTTTTGTGAAGTTTTGCAATCTCGGTTCTCATCTGGACTCTTAGCTTGGCATCCAGGTTAGACAGTGGTTCATCCATTAAGAATACCTTGGGGTTTCTTACTATGGCTCTTCCAAGGGCAACCCTTTGTCTTTGTCCTCCGGAAAGCTGTTTGGGCTTTCTTTTAAGCAGTTCTTCAATTGCAAGTATTTTTGCAGCTTCCTGAACCCTTTTTTCTATTTCGGCTTTGGGGGTTTTTCTGAGTTTAAGCCCGAAAGCCATATTGTCGTATACGTTCATGTGGGGATAGAGAGCGTAGTTCTGAAAAACCATGGCGATATCCCTGTCTTTTGGAGGGACATCGTTGACTTTCCTGTCTCCAATGTAGATCTCACCTTCCGTTATCTCCTCCAGCCCGGCGACCATTCTCAGTGTGGTCGTCTTGCCGCAGCCCGAGGGGCCGACAAGGACGATGAATTCTTCATCGTCTATCACCGCATTCATTTTGTCCACTGCCACAACATCGTCATACTTTTTAACCAAGTCTTTCAAAACAACCTTTGCCATCAGATTTCCTTTCATTTTTTGATATTAATTAGGTAAACATTATATTAAATTTAAATAATTTTTACCAAAAAAAGAGTGAGCGATTTGTAGAAAGATTTCGCACACTCTTTTTTTCTTTAAGAATAGTTAAAACATCATTTTTAAATATTTTAATTATTCCTAAACAGCAGAATATTTTAATTATTTTTTTCTGTACATGGATATATAGTTCATACCGTAAGCATCTTTTCCGGCAAGAAAATCAGCTGCTTTTACTGCGGGAGCAAGACTTTTCATAAGAACATCTGTTATGGGGGCACATAATCCGGCCATAATACCCATGACAATAAAATTAACATTCAGAAATTCTCTGTCAGGCATGCCGAAACTTATGTTTGAAAATCCACCGGTAGTAGAAACACCAAATTCCTTTACAATCATCCTCATGCTGTCAAGACATATCTTTCCAGCATTGCTATCAGTGGCAGCACCCATAACAAGGGGGTCAAAAACAAGATCTTCTCTTTTTATGCCAAGAGACCGGGCACGGTTTATAATTCTTTTTGCTATCTCAAACCTTTCAAAGGGATCATTCGGTATTCCTCTGCTGTCCATGGTGAGACATACTGCCGCAGAACCGCTTTCTTTTACTATAGGCAACATATATTCCATAGATTCTTCTTCACCATTGACCGAATTTATCAGAACTTTGTAGGGACACACATTCAGAGCTGCTTCGAGAGCTTTGTGATTTGCCGAATCAATACATATAGGTCTGTCAGTTACTTCCATAACTTTTTTTACTGCCTTTGGGAGAAGATCCACTTCATCAACCCCGACTGCTCCTACGTTTATATCAATAATATGGGCACCTGCATTTGTCTGTTCAATGGCATCTTTTTCAACCATATCCAGCTTGCCAAGCTTAAGTTCTTCAGCCAGGGATTTTCTGCCTGTAGGATTAATTCTTTCCGCGATAAAAACAGTCGGCAAACCTTGCCCGAACCTGATTTCACAGTTTCTTCCGGTTAAAACGGTTTCCATTATATTCCCTCCTTTCCCTTAAAATAAATTTAAAAAAATCAAGCTTACTTTTTAACCATATATTTTTTATAAATATCTAAAAAAATATTTATAAATTTTTCATTTATCTCCGGCACTGATATGGTAACTCTGATGTACTCCGGAAAACCCAGAAAACCGCCTCCCCTGACTATAAAACCTTTTCTAAGCAGGTCTTCTATTAATGCTTCAGTATATTTTCCTGTTTTTATCAGTATAAAATTTGCATATGATTTAACATATTCTATATTATTGCTGCTAAGAAAATTAAATAATTTTTCTCTTTCACCTATTATTACATCTGCATTTTTATTTATGTATTCATCGTCATCCAGAGATGCAATTGCTGCTTTCTGGGCAAGAAGGTTGACTACAAAAGGCTGTGCAAGTTTCTCAATGCTTTTAATTACTGCTTTATCCGCAACAGCATAACCTATCCTTAAGCCTGCAAGACCATATATTTTTGAAAAAGTGCGCATAACCATAAAATTTCCAAAAGAATCAATCAGTTTACAGGAATTAAATTTATCCTCATTTCCGACAAACTCAGTATATGCTTCATCAAGAACTACCAGTATTTCAGGATCAACATTATCAAGAATAAACCTTAATTCTCTTTCAGTGATTATGGTTCCCGTCGGATTATGAGGACTGGTAAGAAAAATGATCCCTGTATTCTTATTGGCAGCCGATACAATATTGCGGTAATCCTGCCTGAAGTCTTTTAAGGGTATTTTGACTATGTCCGCATTATTTTTCAGGGCAGATTTCTCATAAGTTAAAAAAGTCGGGTCAGGTATTACAATATTTTTATTCCCATCCAGGACAGCATCGCAGACCATTTCTATTATCTGGTCTGTGCCGTTTCCAAAAAGGAACTGCTCTTTGCTTATCCCTGTCTTTTCTTCAAGTTTTTCTCTGAGATCCCTGTTATAACTGTCAGGATAGTAATTTATCTCAGAAAGAGTATTATTTAAAGCTTCTGCCACTTTTGGCGAGGGTCCGAATATGTTTTCATTTGATGCAAGCTTATAAACAGTATCAAGCTTGTATTTTTTCTTTATTTCATCAATTGTCCTGCCCGGGATATACTCGGGAAGTTCAAGAATCCAGGATTTTATTTTGATAGAGGTCATTGTTTCTCCCTGATTCTTAGCTTTACTGAATTCCTGTGAGCCAGAAGATTTTCCGTAAAGGCAAAATCTTCAATCAAAGTATGTTCTTTTTCAAGAGCATTATAGTCATAATAAGTAACCGCACTCTTCTTAAAAAAGTCATAGACTCCAAGCGGTGATGAAAAAACCGCTGTTCCGCTGGTAGGAATGACATGATTCGTCCCTCCGATATAATCTCCCACCGCAACAGGTGTATGATTTCCGATAAATATGGAACCTCCGTTTTTAACTAATTCAAGCGTTTTGAAAGGATTGTCTGTCATTATTTCAAGATGCTCAGGAGCAATAATATCGGATATGGCGCAAGCCATTTTAATATCCCGGCATAAGATTATTTTACAGTTGTCGTTTATAGATTTTAATACAAGATCTCTGTTGAATCTTTCGCCATGTTCGGTTTTAAGCCGGTCAATCTGCTTAAAAATATTTATTATCGTATTTTCCGCCAGCTCACTACTGTCCGTTATAAGTATGCTTTTTGCATCCGGATCATGCTCGGCCTGAGACAAAAGATCTGCTGCAGCAAATACAGGATCTGCATTTCTGTCGGCTATTATTACAACTTCACTGGGGCCTGCAAGACTGTCTATGCCTACTTTGCCAAAAACCAGTTTTTTGGCAGCAGTTACATATATATTTCCGGGTCCGACTATTTTTGATACTTTTTTAACATGTCTGCCACCATAAGCCATAAGTGCCACGGCCTGCGCTCCGCTTATCTTGTAAATCTCGCTTATGTTTAAATATCTGAATATATAAAGAAGAATGTCATTTATTTTTCCCTCCCCTCTTGACGGAGTGCAAACAGCTATTTCTTTTACACCTGCGACCTGGGCCGGAATGACTGTCATTAGCACCGAGGAAGGATATGCATAAAGTCCACCGGGAACATATACGCACACCCTCTCAACAGGCGATGTGATCTGTCCCAGTTTTTTTCCCGGTTCAGGCTCAAAATACCATGTTGAAGCTTCATGCTTTAATTGTTCCTCGTGAAATCTCAAAATATTGTCATAACTTTTGTCTATTGCTTTTACCAGTTCCGGCTTATTATCTTTAATAAATTTATAGCCCTCCTCTATTTCCTGTGATGTGAGAATAGCATCTTCAATGTTTTTAAAAGATGTGTTGTCAAATTTATTGCAATAGTCAAGAGCTGCTTTTTCACCATCTTTTATTACATCGCTGATTATTCTTCCTGCAGATTCCATTACTTTGGGAGGTATTTCAAAATGACTTTTAAACAAGTCATGAGCCTGATCCAGACTGCTGATAGTGGTTACTTTCAAAACTTTTTCATTCATATTAAAATATAAAAAAAGAGTCCCGGTTATTAAAATTTATTGTGTAAATATATTAAAAATAAATAAATAAGACAATAACTATTTTATTCCTTTCAACTCTTTATAATAATAAAAGTTCTCAAAAAAACATATACATATACATATATATCATCTAAAAAAACATGGAATATAAATCAAAAAAAGAAAAGCCGGGACTTCTTCTTCATGCGTGCTGCGCCGTATGCGCAAGCTACCCTATTGAATTTCTGTCTGACAAGTTTGATACTGCCATATTGTTTTATAATCCAAATATTTATCCCCCGGAAGAATACTGGAAACGACTTGAAGATTTAAAAAGATATTCGGATATAAAAAAAATCAAGCTTGTTATCATGGATTATGAAACATCTGTTTTTGATGAAAGAATCAGTGGTTTTGAAAAAGAACCTGAAGGCGGAAAAAGATGTGAGATATGCTTCAGCCTGAGACTGGAAAAAACTGCCGTCTGTGCAAAAGAGTATGGCTATGATTTTTTTGCAACTACCCTGACGCTCAGCCCTCATAAAAAACATAAAATAATCAATGCTATAGGCATTGAGCTGGCAGACAGGCATGGTGTTAGCTATTATGAATCAGATTTCAAGAAAAATAATGGTTTTAAAATTGCAAATACAATCTCAAAACAATTTGCTTTTTACAGGCAGAATTACTGCGGTTGCAGACACAGTATCAGATGACGGGTCAAAAAGGTTTGATTCATATTCTTAAAATTAATCAGCAATAATTAAAAAATGTTTTTACTTTATTTTTCTTCAGTATTTTCAGATTCAGTCCTTTTCTTTGCAATAAATCTGTTTGCAAGAACATTAAGTATAATAAAAGCAGCAATTATTGTTAATCCGCTGATTATGTAAACTACCTTTATGGAACCCAGCATGGAGCTGTCTATTCTGTAGTATTCAATAAATACCCTGTAAAGAGAGTATATTATCAGATAAAGATTGAAAATGACTCCGTTCGGAATTTTGTCTTCTTTTTTTCTGAATACTGCATGTAAAATCATCAGTATTATAAAAAGAAGAATATTCGCTATGGACTCATATAAAAAAGTAGGATGAAAATATTCAAAACTTTCATATCCTCTCAGCCTGTTTTCAGGAGATATAAAAATCCCTATTTTTGCAGCTGTAGGTTTTCCGTATGCTTCCTGATTAAAGAAATTGCCCCATCTTCCTATTGCCTGCGCCAGTGCAAGCGAGGGAGCCATGCAATCAGCAAAACCCCATAAATCTATTTTTCTCACCCTGGCAAATATAATAAGAGCGATAAATCCGCCGATTATAACACCCTGTATGGCAAGACCGCCCTGCCTGAAAGCAAATATGCTTGAAAGATTTTTTGAATAATAAGACCAGTTAACAATAACGTGAAGGAGTCTGGCCCCTATTATCCCTGCAATTATTGCAAAAGGGGCGAAATTCAGAATTTCATCTGCTTTAAATTTTCTATACTTTGCTGTGAGATAAGAAATAATAATTCCAGCTATCAGTCCAAAAGCTATTAAAAGACCATACCATCTTATTTCCATATTGAACAATCGGAATGCAACAGGATCTATTGTCAAAACAACCTCCTTAAATATCAAAAATAATATAAGCAAACATTATCTTTTTATTTTTTTATTTTTTCAAATTATTTAATATGAAAATTCCGGAACTTTTTAATATTATCAGAATAAATATAAATCAGAATCCTGGATTTTATGCTTTGTTTCTGCACAGAAGTCCCTTAATAATCGAAACAAGTTCCTGTTTGGGAATCTGGCCTATCCATTTGTCTATAATCTCTCCGTCCGTATCGATAAAATAAATTGTTGGTATTGCACTTATACCCCAGTTGCCTGAAACATTTGCAACCTGATTATCGACCAGGATCGGATAACTGATATTATAATCAAAAACAAATTGCTTAAGTGCATTTAAGTCGTCATCAAGAGAAACCCCAAGAAAAGTTGTTCCCTGATCTTTGTATTCATTATGCACATCAATAAAATCAGGGATTTCTGCCTCACAGGGCGGACACCATGTCGCCCAGAAATTCAAGACTACTATTTTTCCTGCAAAGTCTGATAATGATATTTTTTCTCCGCTAAGGTTTTTGAGACTGAAATCATTCTGATAATCTTCCGTTTTTTTGTCATTATTCCCCGGATCTTCTTTTTGCTCTTCCTCAGGAGCCATGGAAGTTGTAGTTGTATTATCTGCAGTTTCTGCTGAAGTCGGAGGATTTTCCTGCTCTTCCCGGGAAATTACTGCCGACCGGTCTCCTTCCGAACCGGAATTGTTTTGCGCCACGGGAAAAAGCACAGGGCAGCAGCCACCGGAAATGATTAAAATCATTATTATAATTAAAGACAAGGATAATAATCCAAAGTATTTCAAATAATTTTTTTCAGTCAATTCTTTCCTCCGGTTCCTTTTATTTGATTTCTTCAATAATGTAGTCAGGATTGCCAAGATTCCGCCTTGCTGCTATTTCCACCTGCGTGTATGGATCTTTTCCCCATATCTGCTCAAAAATATGCTTTCCCTCCCTTAGCTCCTTGTCTTTTGGAAGTGATTTGGGGTTAAAATTCTCAGGAGTTATAAGATCAAGAGAAGCTTTTTCAATTGCGACAATATCGTCTGATCCAAGAATACCTATGTCAGGCACAATTGAAGCTGCAGACATTCCCCAGCAGTCGCATATAAAAGTTATGTTTAAAAGAATATTTACATAATACAGGCTATCCGGTTTGAAAGTTTTAAGTACTTCTTCTGTTGCAATAACCATTCCTTCCTGAAA
>DUQM01000095.1 GCA_012837825.1 Actinomycetota bacterium
ATTCCGGATGCGCTTGCAACGGGAATGGTGTATGAGATACAGGTTAAGGTAAAAAACACAGGAGCGATAACATGGGAAAGAGGAGGAAAGAATCCTGTTCTCATAGGCTATCACTGGATTAATTTTGATACAAAAGAAATGACGGTATTTGACGGCAAGAGATCCATGCTTCCCCAGGACAGCGTTGCTCCGGGTGAGGAAGTCACTTTTGACATGCAGATAAGCGCGCCCCCGCAGAAAGGCAAATATATTTTACAGATAGACCTCGTACAGGAGGCAGTAACCTGGTTTTCATATCAGGGAGTACCCCCCATTGAAAAATACTGCACCCTGGATATATCCTATTCGGCGCAGTATGATGATAAGGGAAACACTCCGGATTATCTTGAACCTTCGGAAGAATTTACTCTTGATGTAACGGTAAAAAATACCGGCTATCTTTTATGGGAACATTATAAGAAAACAGGCAGAATCAATCTTGGGACACACTGGATAAACAGGGATACCGGAGAAACCGTAATATGGGACGGTTCGAGAGGACTTCTTCCATTTGACGTGTCTCATAATGAAAATGCAGTAGTAAAAATTACAATTATTGCTCCGGAAAAACCGGGAAGATATATATTGCAGTATGATATGGTTCATGAAGGATACAAATGGTTTTCGCAGGAAGGAGTAATTCCGCTTGAAATCAATGTAAATGTTGGTGAGACAATTGACAAACAGCTTGTAAAAAGCACTTCAGTAAAGGTATTTAACGGCAATGGCGTATCAGGTTCAGCAACTGATTTTATTGACAAGCTTGAAAAATATGATTTCAAAGTGCAGAGCCCTTCCAATGCACAGAATTTTAATTATGAAGAGACAATAATAATTTATAAATCAAATACTTTAAAGAAAGCGCAGCAGCTTGCTCTGCTTATGGGCAGCTATGAGCTTGTCCAATATGATGAAGAGTGGAAAGCATATAAATCAAATGCAGACATAGTGGTTATCCTTGGGAAAGATTATAAAGAAAATATCGAATAGGTATTTTCACTGCTGTTTTATGGCATGGTTTTAATTTATAGAAAAAATTTATATGCTATAATAGGCGCATGAAGAGAAAATTTTCATTTAAAATTTTAATCCAGATAATTTTTGATATTCTTATCATATTTTCCTCATTTATTATTTCTTTTTTCTTAAGAGGTCAGCTTGATTTAAGAAGCAGGGACGTTTTGTTTTCCCAATATTCCGCAGTCCTTATATGGTACATATTAATCATTATTGCAGTCAAACTGCTCATGTTCTGGCTTTTTGGCCTGTACAGAATAATATGGAAATACGCTTCCGTAAAAGATATGCTTGCCATTATTGAAGCTGTAGTATCAAGCTCAATACTGATGGTGGTTGTTTTCTATATACTGGGTTATCCTATAAAGTTTTTCGGGCAGCAGCTTAATTTTTCACTTCCTTATTTCCCGAGAAGTATTTTTATCATAGATTTTATCCTGACCATAGTCCTTATATCGCTTTCAAGATTCTCCGGCAGGTTTTTCAATGAGTTAAAATACGGAAGTCCGAAAACAAGAAAAAAAAGAGCTCTGATAGTAGGCGCCGGAGATGCCGGGGAAATGATTGTGAGGGAAATGATAAGGCAGTCAAACAGCGAGTATCTGCCGATAGGTTTTCTTGACGATGACCCTAATAAAATAGGAAAGCAGGCACATGGAATAAAAGTCCTTGGCCCGATTTCAAAACTTGAATCTTCAATTTCAAAATATTTAATAGACGAGGTTCTGATAGCAATGCCTTCTGCTTCAGGAGAGCTGAGGAAAAATATAGCTCTAAGGGTAAAAGAACTGAAAATAAAATGCAAAACGCTCCCAAGTCTTTATGAGGTCATAGATGACAGGGTATATCTGTATCAGGTCAGAGATATAGAAATCGAAGACATCCTTGGCAGAGAACCTATCAGGATGAAAATACCCGAGATAGTTTCGGAGATAAAGGATAGCGTAATAATCATTACAGGTGCCGGCGGTTCCATAGGTTCTGAAATATGCAGGCAGGTTGTAAAATTCAATCCTTCAAGAATGATTCTTGTTGACCATGCGGAAAACAACCTTTTTTTAATAGAAAAAGAGTTGCAGGAAAAATATGACTACACCAATTCAATTCCGATAGTGGCGAGCATAAAAGACAGGGAAGTCATGAGATCGGTCTTTAAAAGATACAAGCCCGTAATACTTTTCCACGCAGCAGCTTACAAACATGTTCCCTTAATGCAGCTGAATCCTGAATCGGCAATACAGAATAATTTTATAGGAACCAAGATACTTGCAAAACTGGCTATCGAATATCATGTCAAAAGGTTTGTTATGCTTTCTACTGATAAAGCAGTAAAGCCAAGCAATGTAATGGGCATTTCCAAACTTCTGGCTGAAAAATATCTACAGTCTCTTTCAAAGTCAGGGGATACTATATTTGTAATAGTAAGATTTGGAAATGTTCTCGGCAGCCAGGGAAGCGTTGTTCCCATATTCAAACAACAGATACTTTCCGGAGGGCCTGTAAGAGTAACTCATCCGGAAATGAAAAGATACTTTATGACAATACCTGAAGCGGCACAGCTTGTAATACAGGCATGTATAATAGGAAAAGGCGGGGAGATTTTTGTCCTTGATATGGGAGAGCCTTTCAGCATCCTGGATCTTGCAAACAATATGATAAAACTATATGGCATGGAACCGGGAAAAGATATTGAAATAGTCTATACGGGGCCACGCTTTGGGGAGAAGCTCAATGAAGAGCTGTTCTATGAGGATGAAGAGCTTATTGCGACAAGCCTGCCGCATATTATGGAAGCCAGGTATACGGGAAACGGAAGGCTGTCCAAGGATGATACCATAGAGCTTCTGTTTAATATCGAAAGAGAAATGCAGGTTTATGATTACTCAAGCCTGTTTGAGGATTTAAAGAAAATAGTTCCTGATTTTGAAGAAAAAGAAATGTGGTTCAATACTATTAAGGAATGAATTTGCAAAAATTTCAGCTTGGTCTTAAAAGATTTTCTGATATTATTCTCTCTGTCTTTTTTTTCATACTATTTATCCCTTTATGGATAATAATTCCTGTGCTGATAAAGATTGATTCTTCCGGGAGAATAATTTATACACAGAAAAGGATAGGCATAAATAGCGGGTTTTTTACCATATATAAATACAGGACGATGAAAGAGGGAACCCCGGATATTCCTACTGATGAAGTCGAAGATTCAGAAAGGCTTGTTACCAGGCTTGGCTCTTTTCTGCGCCGCTCAAGCATTGATGAAATCCCGCAGCTGATAAACATACTAAAAGGAGAAATGAGCATAATAGGACCCAGGCCGGCGCTTCATAATCAGCCGCTTCTGATAAGTATGCGAAAAGAAAAAGGCGCTGATATTCTAAGACCTGGCATTACAGGGCTTGCACAGGTAATGGGGCGCGATGATCTGCCCATACCTGAAAAAGTAAGCTATGACGAACAGTATGTCAAAAACTACTCCATACTGCTTGACCTTAAAATAATGTTTCTGACAGTAAAAGCAATACTGTCGGGCAGAGGCAGCAGATAGGGGACGTATAATTATTCCCCCTCGCAAACACACAGCCGACCTTAAACGATTTTGCTTAGGAAATATGACTCGATTTGATTCGTATTGCTTCAGATTATCCTATTCACACAGGGCGTCCTGACTCTTGCTATCAACTTGCTATCAGGGTGTTGCTATCACTTAGAATTGTAAACTTCATCCTGCGAGCAATTCCTTGTAAAATAAAATTACTCGCCCCTTACTTTCCACTCTCCACCTTTAGAGCTCCCAACATATTCTACATCGCCATCTTCTGTTAATTTTGCCAAATCTCTTTCAATTGTACTTATAGAAACAGAGAATATTTTAGACAACTCTAAAGCTGTTATTTTTTCATTTTTATTGATTGCTTCAAGAATTTTGTTCCGTCTTTCGACAGGCTTTAATTTTTGACCCTCACTTTGACCCTCACTTTGACCCTCATTCTTTGTAATATTTGACCCTTTAGAATCTGTCACAATGGCACTTTGGAGAGCCTTAAATTTAACCATAATATCGCCGCCATGAATGATGTATTCCGGCTCTTCTGCGCCATGCGCCACGCACGCCTCTCGGATTTTCTGAATTCCACGCCCCCAGTTTTCAATATAACCGGCTCTATAAAACACACGTGCAATATCCGGATTATATGGCTTCGAAACATGCGAACCTAAAAGCGTTTCTACTGTCCAGCCAAACGGCAACATGCTGCAGTTGCTTACATACATCACATCATC
>DUQM01000096.1 GCA_012837825.1 Actinomycetota bacterium
GGGTTTTTAGCATGCTTTATGCTGTCAGATAAAGTAAATGTTATTACAAAATATTATGGTGAAAATAGAGCTAACAAAATTGAATTTGAAAAAAGTAGTGAATATATTTGCTTGACGTATGAAGATGTACCACGTTCGCAGGGAACGGAAATAATTCTTGATTATGATCAATTTATTTCCGTCTTTGGGAATAGTCAAGATAATGTAGAAGTTTTTATAAAGAAAAATTTTATTGATTGCCAAATTCCCATAAGTTTAATAAGCTCAAAAGACGGGAAAACAACTCCTAAAGTTATAGAACTTCAGCAATTTGGCTCAATATATCCTGAAAGCATAAGACTAGATAAGTATTTTGATGGAATTCAAGTGGCTTTAAACTTCAATTATAAAGGCATTACATACTGGAAAAATTTCTCTGATATATATGCTGATGAAAGTTTTATATATCATGAAGCCAGAAATGAGATCTTGCCAGAGCAAGATGTAAGCTCTCCTGTCTTATTAAAAGAATATATCAAAGATGGTACAATTAAGTTTTTACGTCTACCTATAATAGCGTCATCTGAAGAAGATGATTTCGAAAAAGCATATGACGTTTTAGAAGACTTTGATGCCGCTTTGGGTAAAATCAATTATGAAAATGCAAACATTATAGCAGCCAATACAGCATTATATAACGATTCTGTGCTAATCGACAATGGCTATGATCGTATCGTTGGGAATTACACTTTATCAGACTTTAGAAGGCAGGTTGGACATTCCAGTAACGCTCCAACATATACTTTTTTAGAAGAAAAGAAGGTTATTCACGGTACTGGCGATAAAATTCTTCCTTACAATACGGATATCGGATTTAAGGGTATGTACTGGTTTAATTATACGGACTTTATATACATTAAGAATGTTTTAATTTCAGGCGCTAGGATCAAAATTCCCTTTCTGGTTGAAGGAATAGAATTAAAGGGGCTAGTTGTAAATGTTACAAATAAGAAAATAATTCCTAATGTGTCAAGAAACAATATTAGTGAGCAGCAAGGCAAAGAACTTTCATATGCGATAGGGAAAGCAATGCATATGTGGATTTATGAAAACGGAAATTTAGATATCGAGGAAAAGGAGCTATTGAAAAAATTTATTTTTACGTGCTACCCAGAGGATAATAGTTTGCTTAAAAAATGATGCTTATATTTTTATTATGAATAACTCTATCATTTAATGTAATGAAAAGAGGATGCAGCTTTTGTCTGTATTCTTTTTTTCATATATATGCCGTTTGTTTTATTTCAAATAAAGCAAGCGGCTTTTTGCGTGAAAGGAGGAGTTTTAAGTGTCAAAAGTAATCGCCCTTGCTAATCAGAAGGGTGGCACAGGCAAAACGACCACAACAGTTAATCTTGGCATCGGTCTTGCTGCACAAGGTAAGAAGGTGCTCCTGGTAGACGCTGACGCGCAGGGTAATCTGACGGATTCACTGGGTTACCAGGAACCAGACAATCTGCCCGTTTCATTGGCCACTATCCTTACTAAAATCATGATGGAGGAACCGTACAACGCAGATGAAGGCATCCTTCATCATGCGGAAGGTGTGGATCTTATGCCGGGCAATATA
>DUQM01000097.1 GCA_012837825.1 Actinomycetota bacterium
GAAAAGTCAGTATGTATTGGTTCCTTTCAAAAAGATGGTGATGGATGGAAAAAAGGAATGAGTCCCAAAATAATTAAAGGGCCGGATATCTTTTGCGATGCTGTAATAAAGCTGAGTAAAGAATATCCTATTTTTGTTTTGCTTACCGGCCCCGCAAGAGGATATGTGAAAAAAAGACTATCAGAGAACAGTGTTCCCTTTAAACATATATTTATAAAAAATTTTAATAAAATTCCGCAATATTATAAAGGAATTGATTATTATTTTATCACTTCAAGAGCAGAAGGAGGGCCAAAAGCATTAATGGAATCTTTTATATCAGGTGTACCATTGGTTAGTACCAGGATTGGAATGATAAAAGATTATTGTATAGACAAGGAAAATGCAATGATATGTCCATCTGAGAGTGTAAATTGTCTTGTAGATAAATTCAAAGAGGTGCATGAGAATAAATATTTAAGGCAAAAAATAATTGAAAATGGATTTGAAACGGTGAAGGAGCTAGACTGGAAAGTTGTAATAAAGAGTTATTATGAGAAAATCTATTCAAAATATTTTTACTAGATACCATCTTGAACTTTTATGTCTTCAGGTTATAAATTCTTTTTGGCTAACAAAGGAAACGAAACAAAGGCAATAAATGATTTTTATACCATTTGAGACTTTCACAAAAGGAGTTGGCGGCCCGTCAACATTTATGAGGAACCTTAGAGAGTATCTCATAAATAAAGAGTTTTCTTTTGTGGAAGATATTGAAAAAAAAGACATCTCGGATTCCATTTTTTTCCCTATTTCTTTTAATGAAAGAATTCTTAAATACTATAAAAAAAATAAAAAACCGATAATTCAGAGACTTGACGGTATTTACTATCCTTCCAAGCATGGTTTTAAATACCGGTATCTTAACCGGGAGATAAAAAAGGATTATTTTAAATATTCCGACTTTATTATATTTCAGAGCAAATTCAGCAGGCTTGAATGCTTTACAATAATGGGCAAAATACCTGAAGAAAAATACAGCATAATATTAAATGGTGCTGACAAGTCTGTGTTTAAACCTTCTTTAAAGACATTTTCAAAGGATAAAATTATTTTTGCCGCTACAGGTTCTTTCAGAAATAAAGATATGGTACTTCCTGTAATAAAAGCTCTTGATGAAATAGCAAAAAGTTATCAGATAGAGTATAGGGTAATAGGCCCTGTAACAAGCGATGAAGTCATAAAAATCCTTGAAAGACCTTATGTTAAACTGAGAGGCAAAAAAGACAAACATGAGTTGGGCGACGAACTGTCGGAAGCAGATATTTTAATTCACTGCCAGCTAAATCCCGCCTGTCCCAATTCAGTCATTGAAGCGATCAGTTGTGGAATTCCTGTTGTCGGATTTGATACGGGAGCAATGAAAGAAGTAATGTATTTTGCTCCTGAACTGCTTGCATATGTATCTGATGATGTTTTTCAGATTGACAAGGATTTTAAGCATGAAAGATTACTTGAAAAGCTTAATTTGTGCATAAGTGATTATGATATATATAAAGATTTGTTTCTAAAACATTCCGGTCTTTATGATTTCAATGATACATGTGAGGAATATATAAAAATCTTTAATAAAGTAGTCAATAATTAATTAATATCAGATTTATTTTATAAGATGGTCGGACTGAAAAAATTAAATTTAAAGGATTATAAAAATACCATAATACCGCTGGATAATATTGATTATCATATTTTTTACAAAAGAAATATTTCCGGAAATATTGATGCACCCAGGATAATGATTGTTAGCTATCAGCCAAACCCTCAGGCTTCAAAAATAACAAGAATGGCGATAGAAACCATAAGGAAATTTACTGATTCAGATTATGAGCTCTGGGTCATAGACAACTGCTCTCCCGAGCAAAACATAGTTTGGATGCAAGATTACGAAGATATAAACCTTGTATTTATCAGAACTCAGCCAAAAGAAATCGGGTCTTATGCCAATGGTCTGGCTCTTGAAATGGCATCCAGGTTAATAGACGAAAAATCAAAATATGTCGTTACTTTCCATCTTGATATTGCTGTTGCCGGGTATGGATGGCTGAAGTTTATGCTTTCAAAATTAAATGAAAAGGTCAGAGCCTGTGGATTCAGGCTTACAAAGGAAAGGGTCAAAGAAGGTGTTCTTCATGTCTGCGGATATCTGATAGATTTCCAGCTTTTCAGAAA
>DUQM01000098.1 GCA_012837825.1 Actinomycetota bacterium
AAAAAAATCCTTGGATCGTAAAAAATTATAAAGTAAAATTATTTAGTAAATAAAAGTAAATATAATTTATTATTATATTACTAAATTATTTTAAAAATTTTAATGGAATTTCTTGATTTTTAATTTTTAATGTACTAAAATCTTTCATTGTTAGCAGACTAAAAGTCAGAGTGCTGATTTTTAAATGTCAATTTGTGTAAAAACATAAATATTTACCATTTAAAGGAGGTATTAGTAATGAGTTACAGACCATTAGGTGACAGATTGCTTATCAAGCCAAAGGCAAGTGAAGAAAAAACTGCAAGCGGAATTGTTCTTCCGGATACAGCCAAAGAAAAACCACAAGAGGGAGAAGTTATCTCTGTGGGTCCTGGCGCAAAAGATGAATCAGGAAACAGAATAGCCATGGATGTAAAAAAAGGCGACAAAGTTCTGTATTCAAAATATTCGGGAACAGAAGTTAAAATCAATGGTGAAGAACACTTGATAATAAGGGAAAGCGACGTTCTGGCGGTAATAGAGTAAAAATCTGTCAGGTACCGGCCGGACAAAAATCAGTTTTTTAAAAACATGAATTTTTAAAGGTTTTAATGATCTAAGGAGGAATATAATATGGCAAAGGATTTAAAATACGATGAGTCAGCGAGAAGGTCTCTTGAAAGAGGCGTTAATATCATCGCTGATGCAGTAAAAATCACACTTGGCCCCAGGGGGAGAAATGTGGTTCTTGAAAAGAAATACGGGGCTCCCACAATCACAAATGACGGCGTTACAATCGCCAGGGAAATTGAAGTAGAAGATGTGTTTGAAAATACAGGAGTTCAGCTTCTAAAAGAAGTTGCAACAAAAACAAATGATGTGGCAGGCGACGGAACAACAACAGCTACGCTTCTTGCACAGGCTATGGTTAAAGAAGGTTTAAGAAACGTTGCTGCAGGCGCTAATCCGCTTCAGCTTAAAAAAGGTATAGAGTTTGCCGTTGATGCAGTTGTAAAAGAAATCGGAAAAGCATCCAAAGATGTTTCAACAGACAAAAAGAAAATCGCTGAAGTTGCAGCCATATCAGCTGCTGATACGGTAATCGGTCAGACTATAGCGGACGCTATGGAAAAAGTTGGAAAAGACGGAGTTATAACTGTTGAAGAATCAAACAAATTCGGAATTGAAATTGAACTTGTTGAGGGTCTTCAGTTTGACAAAGGCTACCTCTCACCATACATGGTAACTGATCCTGACAGAATGGAAGCAGTTTTAAACGATCCTTATATACTGATTGCAAACCAGAAAATATCTGCCGTAAGCGATTTGGTACCTGTTCTTGAAAAAGTTATGCAGAGCGGAAAACCTTTACTGATTATTGCTGAAGATGTTGAAGGCGAAGCACTTGCAACAATCGTTGTAAACAAACTAAGAGGAACCATAATGTGCGTTGCGGTAAAGGCTCCGGGTTTCGGCGACAGAAGAAAAGCTATGCTTGAAGATATCGCAATTGTTACAGGCGGTAAGGTTATAAGTGAAGAATTAGGCATGAAGCTTGAAAACGTTGCTCTTGATATGCTTGGTTCAGCAAGACAGGTTAAGGTTGACAAAGAAAATACCACAGTTGTTGAAGGCAAAGGCACCGTAGATGCAATAAAAGGAAGAATCAAACAGATTAAAACTGAAATCGAGCAGAGTGATTCAGACTTTGACAAAGAAAAACTGCAGGAAAGACTTGCAAAACTATCAGGCGGAGTTGCAGTTATAAAAGTAGGAGCAGCAACTGAAGTTGAGCTTAAAGAAAAGAAACACAGAATTGAAGATGCTCTTTCAGCCACAAAAGCAGCTGTTGAGGAAGGCATAGTTCCTGGTGGCGGAGTTGTACTGGTAGATGTTGTAAAGAAAATCGAACTGAAATCACTTTCAGACGATGTTCTGACAGGAGCAATGATAGTTATCAAATCTCTTGAAGAACCTATAAGGCAGATTGCTAACAATGCAGGACTTGAAGGTTCGGTAATAGTTGAAAAGGTTAAATCACTTTCTGATGGCGAAGGCCTTGATGCGGCAACAGGCAAATATGTAAACATGATTGAAGCAGGCATTATTGACCCTGCCAAAGTTACAAGAAGCGCTCTTCAGAATGCAGCTTCCATTGCAGCTCTTCTTCTCACAACAGAAGTTATTGTTGCTGAAAAACCTGAAAAGGATAAAATGCCTCCAATGCCTCAGGGCGGCGGCTATCCCGGCGGTATGGGCGGAATGGGTATGTAATTTAACCCAAAAGCTCCGATTGTCGACAGACTGCCTTGCGCAGGTTGACATATATAAAAGAGACCGGCTTAATGAGTCGGTCTCTTTCTTTTAGGGAAGGAGAGGATGTATAATTTGGGACTATATCTAGTTTTTTTCAGGTGTATGAGAACTTTTCTGTAACTTAGTCTCCTATGGTAAACCAAATTGATTACTGGGAAGAAAGGCCGTCAAAATCAAGACTTTCCTTAGCCGTTATTGTGTAAAATGTGATAAAAGAGATGTCAAAGAGTCTCTCAACAGAGAGTTCCTTGAGCTATATAGGGAGGGGAATTAGTCCGAGAGCCTCTCTTCGTGCATGACGCAGAGTTTTTCCATAGACTGAACCAATCTCTTGAAGGATTTTACCTGTTGCATTGGAAATGAGGGATCGTTACACCAGAAGCCATAGATTTCTTCAATTTGGTCTTAAATTTGGCGAGTTATAAGACTTCGGGCACATGCTGATAATCTTTTGTCAACCTCTGAGATGTCTTTCTGGTGCTTTTTGGCGACTTTCGGAATAAAGCTACTGTTGCGATCTTGTGAAACTCCAAGCTCAAATTCATTGCAATGACTGCGGACAGTTTTCTTTTTAGTACTGTTATAATAGTTGCCTGTGCCTGCACGCCCGGACTTCTCATAACCGAGACGGTCTGTCTCTCGGCTTCCACCATGCTTTTAATCGTACCACCCAGAAGAATTTTAAGAGTCTCCTGGATATCTTCTGCAGTTTTGATGTTGTATTCTTCAATGAAAGAGTTGATAATGTTTTCTTGTTTTTTGTTCAGTGGTTTTATATGACACGGTTCTTTTTTTGTCATAAAAAATACCTTCTATGGTGCTTTCGATTTACTATAGAAGGCTTAATAGTCTGCCAATATTCAAGAATCTATGTTCTCGAATATTTTAAGCCTTCTATAATTGTTTTTTGCAAAAAAATATACCATCTGCTGGAGTAATTCTTATGTCTTTAAAGATTATCTTATCAAAAGAATTACTAAGCAGAAGTATGCTGAAGTGTGTTGTTTATGGGAAATATGTATAGTGCTTTAACAGGTCTTTTCTCAAAGAGAGCCTAATAATCTGTCTTGTATTAGAAAAATAATGCAAGTATTTATCACTTGCAGGACGATTTTAAAAGATATCCATACCTTTACAATTTTTAAAGAATACACAAAAATACTGACTTTAAGAAAGCCTCTATGGTAAAAATTTTATTCTATAAATGCTCTAAAATCTCTTATAGGTTAATATATGCTTTATTAATAATTTGCCTGCAAGATGAGGCATCAAATGTAGATATTAAAGATTAAAAGGTATAAATAAACAAAAAAATATTCTTTCTAAAAAATATAATTACTAACATAAAATCATTTATATCTTTTATTTTATAAGCAGAAGGTATTATAATAAAAATATATTTTACTAAAATA